>JAIXTZ010000108.1 GCA_027483745.1 Lysobacteraceae bacterium | reverse complement strand
CGCCGGTATCGTCACTTGTGCGTCGGCCTACGCGATGGCGCGCCTGTCGCGCAAGGACGGCCCGCTGGAGGCCGGCGCCATCGCCGCGCATTTCGGCTCCGTCTCGGCCGTCACCTTCATCGCCGCGCAGCAGTTCGGCGAGCGCAGCGGCCAAGCCCCGGAAGGCGTGCTGGTGGCCCTGGTCGTGGCGCTGGAGATCCCGGCCATCCTGCTCGGCCTGACGCTCGCTAAGCGCGACGCCGGCTTGCAGTGGCACCAGGTGCGCGAGGTGCTGGTTGGCAAGACCGCCCTGCTGCTGATCGGCGGCATGGTCATCGGCGCCATTGCCACCAAGCACGGTACCGACGCGGTGAACCTGATGTACGGCCAGCTGTTCCAGGGCACGCTGATGCTGTTCATGCTCGACATGGGCATGGTCGCGGCCGCGCAGCTGCGCGGCATCGGCCGCGGCGCCTTCCGGCTCGGGACTTACGGGGTTGTCGTTCCCTTGGCGCACGGTCTCTTGGGCACGGCATTGGGGCATTGGGCGGGTCTTTCGCCCGCGGGCGCCGCCGTGTTCGGCACCATGACTGCCAGCGCCTCCTACATCGCCGCGCCGGCCTCCGTGCGCGCCTCGCTGCCGGAGGCCAACGTCGGCCGATGCATCACCGCGGCGCTGGGCATCACGTTCCCGTTCAATCTTGCGATCGGCATCCCGCTCTACTTCGCCTTCGCGGCGTGGCTCGGGGCATGACGTGCTGAAGATCGACACCCACGCCCACTTCCTGCCCGATCGCTGGCCCGACCTCGCCGCCAAGTACGGCGATGTGCGCTTCCCGGTGATCCACCACGGCGACGACGGCCGCTGCCGCATCTACAAGGACGGCAAGTTCTTCCGCGAGATCTGGCCGAAGACCTGGGACCCGGCGATCCGCATCGCGGACTACGCCCGCTTCGACGTGCAGGTGCAGGTGATCAGCACGGTGCCGGTGATGTTCAGCTACTGGGCGAAGGGCCACCAGGCGCTGGAGCTGCACGCCGCGTTGAATGACCACATCGCCGAGGCCTGCCGCGAGCATCCGCGCCACTACGCCGGGCTGGGCGTCGTGCCGCTGCAGTCGCCCAGCCTCGCCGTGCGCGAGCTGGAGCGCTGCATGGATGGCCTGGAGCTGCAGGGCATACAGATCGGCTCCCACATCAACGACTGGAACCTCGATGCGCCGGAGCTCACCGAGTTCTGGCAGGCCGCGGAAGACCTTGGCGCCGCCATCCTCGTGCATCCGTGGGACATGATGGGCGCGGAGTCGATGCCCAAGTACTGGATGCCGTGGCTCGTCGGCATGCCGGCCGAACAGTCCCGCGCCGCTTGCGCGCTGATCTTCGGCGGTGTGCTCGAACGCCATCCGCGCCTGCGCGTCTGCCTCGCCCATGGCGGCGGCAGCTTCCCGTACACGATCGGGCGCATCGAGCACGGCTTCCACATGCGTCCGGACCTCGTGGCCACCGACAACCCGCGGAATCCGCGCGAGTACTTCGGCCGCCTATTCTTCGACTCCTGCGTGCACGATCCGCGCGCGCTGCGCTACCTGCTCGACGTCGCCGGTGCCGACACCGTCATGCTGGGCACCGACTACCCCTTCCCGCTCGGTGAGCAGGAGCCCGGCTCGGGCATCGCCGCGCTCGGGCTTTCCGAGGCCGAGCAGGCCCAACTCTTCCACGGCACGGCCCTGCGTTGGCTCGGCCTGCCGGCGTCACGATTCGCTTGAGGACCTTGATGGATCTTTCGCTCGACCACGACGCCTGGGCCCTCGCCCAGGATGCCGCCGACCCACTGGCGCCCCATCGCGCGGCCTTTCATGTGCCCCAGCACGAGGGCCGCGACCTGCACTATTTCGTCGGCAACTCGCTGGGCTTGCAGCCTAAGGCCGCGGCCACGGCCATCGCCGAGGAGCTGGCGAGCTGGGCGACGAACGCCGTCGAGGGCCACTTCCGCGGCGAGCTCCCGTGGATGCACTACCAGACGACGCTCCGCGAGCCGATGGCGCGCGTCGTCGGCGCGCTGCCCTCCGAGGTGGTGGTGATGAACACCCTCACCGTCAACCTGCACCTGCTAATGGCGAGCTTCTACCGCCCCACGCGCGAGCGGCCGGCGATCCTGATCGAAGCCGGCGCGTTTCCATCGGACCGCCACGCCGTCGAGTCGCAGATCCGTTTCCACGGCTTCGATCCCGCCACCGACCTGATCGAGCTCGAGGGCGACGAGCCGAATGGCCTGATCAGCATGGCGGCCATCGAGCGCGCGCTGGCCGAGCACGGCGCCCGCATCGTGCTGGTGCTTTGGCCAGGGGTGCAGTACCGCACGGGCCAAGCCTTCGACCTCGCGGCGATCACTGCGCTGGCCAAGGCGCAGGGCTGCGCCGTGGGTTTCGACCTCGCCCATGCCGCCGGCAACCTGCCGCTCGCCCTGCACGACAGCGGTGCCGACTTCGCCGCCTGGTGCACCTACAAGTACCTCAACAGCGGGCCGGGCGCGGTCGCCGGTGCCTTCGTCCACGAGCGTCACGGCCGCCGCAGCGATCTGCCGCGACTCGCGGGCTGGTGGGGGCATCGCGCCGACACGCGCTTCTTGATGGCGCCGCAGTTCGAGCCTGCGGAGGGCGCCGAAGGCTGGCAGATGAGCAACCCACCGATCCTGGCCATGGCGCCGATCCGGGCCTCGCTCGAACTGTTCGACGCTGCGACCATGCCGGCCCTGCGGGCGAAGTCACTGGCACTGACGGGCTACCTCGAGGCGCTGGTCAACGCGCACCTCGGCGGACGCATCGAGATCCTGACTCCCGCCGATCCCGCCCGCCGCGGCTGCCAGCTCTCGCTGCGCGTCGCGGGTGGTCGCGCCATGGGCCGCGCGCTGTTTGAGCACCTGGCCGCCAACGGCGTGCTGGGCGACTGGCGCGAGCCGGACGTCATCCGGATCAGCCCGGCGCCGCTCTACAACCGCTTCACCGACGTCCTCGCCTTCGCCCGCGCCGTGCGCGACTGGCGCCCGTCATGAGCCGTGCTTACACCATTATCGGTGGTGGACTCGCCGGTGCGCTCCTCGCCGCGCTGCTCGCCCGTCGCGGCCACCAGGTCGACGTGTTCGAACGCCGTCCGGATGCGCGGCTGCGCGGCTACGAGGGCGGGCGTTCGATCAACCTTGCGCTGGCGGCGCGTGGCCTTGCCGTGCTGCGCGAGGCGGGCCTGGGCGAAGCGGTGCTGGCGCAGGCGGTGGCGATGCGCGGGCGCATGGTGCACCCGCGCGAAGGCGGGACGAACTTCCAGCCCTACGGGCGGGTGGACCGTGAATGCATCTGGTCCGTGCACCGGGGCAACCTCAACCTTCTGCTGCTCGACGCGGCCGAACGGGCCGGCGCGCGGCTGCATTTCCACCAGCGCTTGAACTACGTGGATTTCGCCGCGCGTCGCGCCGAGCTGGTGAACGACCACGACCGCAGCGTGCGCTGGATCGACTTCGATGCCCTGATCGGCGCTGACGGTGCCGGGAGCGCGCTGCGCGCGGCGATGCAGCGTCACGTCGACCTGCACGAGCACTTCGAGCCGCTGGGCCACGGCTACAAGG
>JAIXTZ010000193.1 GCA_027483745.1 Lysobacteraceae bacterium | reverse complement strand
TCGTCCTGGAACAGCTGCAGGGCGTCGATGAAGTTGGTGCCGTTGATCGGGTCGCCGCCGATGCCGATGCAGGTCGACTGGCCGAGGCCGGCGTCGGTGGTCTGCTTCACGGCTTCATACGTCAGCGTGCCCGAGCGCGACACGATGCCGACCTTGCCCGGCATGTGGATGTGGCCCGGCATGATGCCGATCTTGCACTCGCCGGGCGTGATCACGCCGGGGCAGTTCGGGCCGATCAGCACGACGTCGTCGTACTGCGCCAGCACGTGCTTCACGCGCAGCATATCGAGCACCGGGATGCCTTCGGTGATGCACACGATCAGGCGGATGCCGGCGGCAGCCGCTTCGAGGATGGCGTCGGCCGCGAACGGCGGCGGCACGTAGATGACCGAAGCGTCGGCGCCGGTCTCATCGACCGCGTCCTGCACCGTGTTGAAGACCGGCAGGCCGATGTGGGTGGTGCCGCCCTTGCCGGGCGTGACGCCGCCGACGACCTTGGTGCCGTAGTCGAGCATCTGCTCGGCGTGGAAGGTGCCCTGCTGGCCGGTGAAGCCCTGCACGATCACCTTGGTGTTCTTGTTGACGAGAACGCTCATGTTTCGATTCCTTGGTGTCGGGTTCAGGCAGCGGCGGCGACGGCTTTCTTCGCGCCGTCGTTGATGTCGTCGGCCGGCTGGATCGCGAGGCCCGAGTTCTTCAGCAGTTCCTTGCCCTTATCGACGTTGGTGCCTTCGAGACGCACGATCACCGGCACCTTGACGTCCACTTCCTTGACCGCGGCGATGATGCCTTCCGCGATCATGTCGCAGCGGACGATGCCGCCGAAGATGTTGACGAAGATCGCCTTGACCTTGTCCGAGCTCAGGATGAGCTTGAAGGCCTCGGTGACGCGCTCCTTGGTGGCGCCGCCGCCGACGTCAAGGAAGTTGGCCGGCGAACCGCCGTTCAACTGGATGACGTCCATCGTGGCCATCGCGAGGCCCGCGCCGTTGACGAGGCAGCCGATGTTGCCGTCCATCGTCACGTAGTTGAGGTTGTACTTGACGGCCAGCACTTCGGCTTCGTCTTCCTGCGCGATGTCGCGCATGGCCGTGGTCTTCGGCTGGCGGAACTCGGCGTTGTCGTCCGAGTTCACCTTGCCGTCGAGCGCGATCAGGTCGCCGTGGTTGTTGATGGCGAGCGGGTTCAGCTCGATGATCGACAGGTCGTACTTGTTGAACAGGGTGAACAGGCCCAGCATGATCTTGGTGAGCTGGCCGCACTGCTTGGCGTTCAAGCCCATCGCGAAGCCGACCTGACGGCACTGGTAGGGCTGCAGGCCTTCCACGAAGTTCACGTGCACCGTGTGGATCAGCTCCGGCGTTTCGGCCGCGACCTTCTCGATCTCCACGCCGCCTTCGGCCGAGCAGATGAAGGTGATCGACTTGGTCGAACGGTCGACCAGCGCCGAGATGTAGAGCTCCTTGGCGATGTCCGAGGCCTCGGTCACCAGCACCACGTCGATCGGCAGCGCGCGGCCACCCGACTGGTAGGTCTCCATCTTGCGGCCCAGCAAGCCGGCGGCCGCTTCCTTCACGGCGTCGAGGCTCTTGCAGAGCTTCACGCCGCCGGCCTTGCCGCGGCCACCCGCGTGGATCTGCGCCTTCACCACCCAGAAGTCGCCTCCGAGCGCCTTGGCGGCCTCGACGGCTTCATCGGCGGTGCGGGCGATCTTGCCGGCGGGAACGGGAATGCCGACCTCGGCGAACAGCTCTTTGGCCTGGTACTCGTGGAAATTCATGGGACACCTGGGTCTGGGCGGCACGGTGCCGCGGGGATGAGGGCCATCGGGGTGGCGATCCGGGATGCGCCCGCCGACGGGGCGCGTATTGTCGTCGCTCAGGTGCAGGAAGGCAAAGCGCGGCGCCGGCACCGGCCCGCCGACCGCGAGGGGCCGCTACAGTGCGGTCATGCCCTTCGTCCGTTCGTCCAGCCAGCTGCCCCAGGGCGGCATCCAGCAGCGCGAGCTGTTCGGCTTCGCCCTGTACCGCGTGCTGGAGGCGGTGCTGCTGGTCACGCTGGGCTGGGCGCCGGAGCACCTCGGGCTGCTGAGCGCCGTCGACGCCCCGCTGCTCCGCGCGGCCGCCACGCTTTACTTGCTGCTGTCGTTAGGCCTGCTCTGGGCCAGCCGACGCCCGGGCGCGAACCTGCCCATCCAGGGCGGCTGGGGCCTGGCCCTGGACATCGTCATCGCCGCCACGGTGCTCTCGGCCCAGCAGGGGCTCGACGCCGCCATCGGCCTCCTGCTGCTGTTCAACATCACCATCGGCAGCCTGATCGTCGGTTTCCGGCTGGCGATGGCGCTGGCCACGTTGGCCGCCGCCGCGGTGTTCGGCGAGTTCGCCCTGAGCACCCTCGCCGCGCGCGACAACCGCCCGCTGGTGGAACCAGCGATGTTCGCCGTCTGCTACCTCGCCGGCGCGGCGTTCTCGCAGTTCCTGCGCCGCGAGCTCGCCCGCTCCGAGGCGCTGGCCGACGAGCGCGGCAGCGAAGTGGCGCAGCTCGCCGAGCTGAACGAGCTGGTCATCCGCCGCATGCGCACCGGCGTCCTGGTCGTCGACGGCCAGCACCGCGTCCGGCTGTTCAACGAAGCGGCCTGGGCCCTGCTCGGGGCGAAAGGCGAGGCGCAGCGCCTGGCCGACCTCTCCCCTCCGCTCGACGCCCTGCTGCGACGCTGGCGCAGCAGCGGCGAGGTGCAGCCACGCAGCCTGCGCGTGGGCGAGGACGGCCCCGAGCTGCTGCCGCGCTTCGCCGCCACCGGCGTGCGCGACGAGTTGTATCTCTGCTTCCTCGACGATGCGCGCCACTACAGCGGCCGCGCCGAAGAGCTCACCCTCGCCACCCTAGGTCGGCTCGGCGCCAGCATCGCCCACGAGATCCGCAACCCGCTGTCCGCCATCCTCCATGCCGCGCAACTGCTCGACGAGTCGCCCGGCCTGCCCGAGGCCGACCACCGGTTGCTGGACATCATCCAGGGCCAGTGCCAGCGCATGGACGGCATCGTCGACAGCGTGCTGGGGCTTGCACGTCGCGAGCGCGCGCAGGCGGAGGTGGTCGACCTGCCGCGACTGCTCCAGCGCTTCGTCGCCGACTACCGCACCCTGCACCCCCTCGGGGCGGACCAGCTCGACCAGCGGGGCGACGGCCCCCTGAGCGCCATGGTCGACCCGCGTCACCTCCAGCAGGTGCTCACCGTGCTGGTCGACAACGCGCGCGCCTACGGCCGACTGCCCGGCCAGCCGGCCCGCGTGCTGCTGCGCGCCCAACCCGCCGCCGGCGACGGGGCCGAGCCCGGCGCGGTCGATCTCGACGTGGTGGACCACGGCCCCGGCATCCCCCCGGCCGTGGCCGCGCGCCTGTTCGAGCCCTTCTACACGACCAGCGAACACGGCACCGGCCTCGGCCTGTACATCGCCCGCCAGCTTTGCGAAGCCAACCAAGGCAGCCTGCGCTTCGTCGCGGTGCCGGGCGGCGGCGCCTGTTTCCGCATCCGGCTGCCGGGCCGTTACGCTAGCGATCGGCCTGGACGCCCCGGGGACCCATGATCTCGCGCAGCGCCCTCATCGTCGACGACGAACGCGACATCCGTGAGCTGGTGGCGATCACCCTCGGGCGCATGGGCCTGCGCGTGGAAACCGCCGGCGACCTCGCGCAGGCCCGGGCCCAGCTGCAGGCGCACGATTTCGACTTCTGCCTCACCGACATGCGCCTGCCCGACGGCAACGGCACGCAGCTGGTGGCGCACATCGCCGCGCGGCACCCAAACACGCCGGTGGCGATGATGACGGCCTATGGCAACGTCGAGGCCGCGGTGGCGGCGCTGAAGGCCGGCGCCTTCGACTTCGTCACCAAGCCCGTCGACCTCGCGGTGCTGCGCCAGCTCGTCACCCATGCGCTGAACCTCGGCGTGCAGCGGCGCGCCGCCGCGCAGGCGCACACCCCCCGCCTGATCGGCGACTCCCCGGCCATGCGCCAGCTGCGCGAGACCGCCGCCAAGGTGGCCCGCAGCCAGGCGCCGGTTTTCATCTGCGGCGAATCCGGCACCGGCAAGGAGCTGGTGGCTCGTCTTGTCCACGCCCAAAGTGGACGGAAGGACGGCCCCTTCGTGCCGGTGAACTGCGGCGCCATCCCGGCCGAGCTGATGGAAAGCGAGCTCTTCGGCCACCGCAAGGGCAGCTTCACCGGCGCCCACGCCGACAAGGAGGGCCTGTTCCAGGCCGCGCAAGGCGGCTCCCTGTTCCTGGACGAGATCGCCGAGCTGCCCCTGCCCATGCAGGTGAAGCTGCTGCGGGTCCTGCAGGAGAAGGCCGTGCGCCCGGTGGGCGCCCCGGCCGAGGTGGCGGTGGACGTGCGCATCCTCTCGGCCACCCACAAGGACTTGGCGAAACTGGTCGACGACGGCCGCTTCCGCCACGACCTGTTCTACCGGATCAACGTCATCGCCCTGCCCGTGCCGCCGCTGCGCGAGCGCCGCGAGGACATCCCGGCCATCGCCGAGGCGGTGCTGGCGCGCCTCGCGCAAGAGCAGGGCCTCGCCCTCGGCCTCGCCGACGACGCCCGCGCGGCGCTGGCCGCCTACCCTTTCCCCGGCAACGTGCGCGAGCTGGAAAACGTGCTCGAGCGCGCCGTGGCCCTGGCCGACGGACCCAGCCTGCGCGCCGCCGACCTCGGCCTGCCCGCGGCCGCGGCCGAGGCCTCCGCAGCGGGCGCCGACGCCAGCGATGCGCCCCTGCCGGCCACGGCCGAGGCCCTGGCCCGCGCCCGCGCCGAGGGCGCCCTGCCCGACGCCCTGGCCCAGATCGAGCGCGAGGCCCTGATCGCCGCCCTCGACGCCCACCGCTGGCATCGCACCCGCACCGCCGAGGCGCTGGGCATCACCTTCCGGGCGCTGCGCTACAAGCTGAAGAAGTACGGCATCGAGTAGCGGGCGTGACGACCGTCACCCACTGACGCACCCGGTCGCGTCACTTTCTGACCCCCGCGGGCGCGGCGATGATGCAAAGCCGCATCGATGCCCCACGTTTTGCATTGCGTCACAAAATCAAGGGTTCCCGGCTTGGCACGGATGGTGCATTGTTCGCCCCGTGCCGGCGTCGGCACCGACGGGTGCCATCACGGCTCCGGGCACGAAATCCACCACCACTAGCTAGGGGTTACCACCATGAAGAACCAGCAGGGCTTCACCCTGATCGAACTGATGATCGTCGTCGCGATCGTCGGCATCCTCGCCGCCATCGCGCTGCCGGCCTACACCGACTACACCATCCGCGCCAAGGTCACGGAAGGCGTTACGGCTGCCTCGGCCGTGAAGGCCACGGTGTCCGAGAATTTGGCGAATCTGCCCCCGGCCAACAGCTGCGATGGCGCCCAGGTTGGCACCTTCGGCCTCACCACGTTGACCTGCACCGCGGGCAACCCGACGACGATTGGCGTCTCGGTCGCCACCGGCATCAACGCCACCACCGTGACCTTTGACCTGGTTGGTACGGGCAACGCCAACGGTGTGGTTTGGAACTGCAACAACCCGAGCAACGTGCGTTACGTGCCGGCAGAGTGCCGCACCTAAGCGTGCTGCCGGGCAGCTTACGACTGCTTCCGGTCTAAACAAGGCCGCCTTCGGGCGGCCTTGTTTTTTTGCAGTGCGATAGGCAGCCTGAGATACATTAATCGTCTGTTTCCTTAGGGCCTGCGCCGCGGCATGAACGCCCAAGTCAACCCCAATCTGGTCGGCATCACCGGCATCGCCCGCCGGCTCGTGATGGACGGCGCCCTGAGCGAGAGCGACGCTCGCCGAGCCATGGACGAGGCGCCCAAGGCGAAACAGCCCGTGGTGCGCTGGCTGTTGGAAAAACGCCTCGTTGGCAGCGCTGCCGTGGCCGCGGCCAACAGCATCGAGTTCGGCATCCCCCTGCTGGAGGTCAATGCCTTTGACCTCGGCCGCGCGGCGGTCAAAGCCGTCAACGAGGAGTTGATCACCAAGCATGGCGTGCTGCCGCTGTACAAGCGCGGCAACCGGCTGTTCCTCGGCATCAGCGACCCCACCAACACCCGTGCCATCGAGGAGATCCAGTTCGCGGCGGGCGCTACGGTCGAGCCGATCCTGATCGACGAGGAGCAGCTGAAGCGCGCCATCGACCGCGCCTTCACCGCCGCCGAAGCCTTCGACGCCGGTGGCGATGACGAGGGCCTCGATGCGCTGGACTCCGAGGCCGGCGACGACGACAAGGAGTCGGCCGGCGGCAACGACGCCAAGGGCGATGACACGCCGGTCGTCAAGTTCGTCAACAAGATGCTGCTCGACGCCATCAAGCGCGGCGCGTCCGACCTGCACTTCGAGCCCTACGAAACCGACTTCCGCGTGCGTTTCCGCATGGACGGCGTGCTGAAGATCGTGTCCAAGGCACCGATCAAGCTGGCGCCGCGTATCACCGCGCGCCTGAAGGTGATGAGCGGCCTCGACATCGCCGAGAAGCGCCTGCCGCAGGACGGCCGCATCAAGCTCAACATCAGCAAGACCAAGGCGATGGACTTCCGCGTGTCCACCTGCCCCACCTTGTTCGGCGAGAAGACCGTGCTGCGCATCCTCGACGGCAGCGCCGCGAAGATGGGCATCGACAAGCTGGGCTACGAGGACTACCAGAAGCAGCTCTATCTGGACGCGCTGGACAAGCCCTACGGCATGATCCTCGTCACGGGACCCACAGGCTCGGGCAAGACCGTCTCGCTGTACACCGGCCTGAACATCCTCAACACCGAGGAGCGCAACATCAGCACCGCCGAGGACCCGGTCGAAATCCGCGTGCCCGGCATCAACCAGGTGCAGATGAACCCGAAGAAGGGCATGAACTTCGCCGCGGCGTTGCGCAGCTTCCTGCGCCAGGACCCGGACGTGGTGATGGTGGGCGAAATCCGCGACCTCGAGACCGCCGAGATCGCCATCAAGGCCGCCCAGACGGGCCACCTGGTGCTGAGCACCCTCCACACCAACGACGCCCCTCAGACCGTCGCTCGACTGATGAACATGGGCATCGCGCCCTACAACATCACCAGCTCGGTCACCCTGATCATTGCCCAGCGCCTGGCCCGGCGCCTGCACGACTGCAAGAAAAGGGTGCATATTCCACAGGCGGCCTTGGTAGCCGAGGGCTTCAAGCCCGAGGAATGCGAGGGCGGCCTGGAGGTGTACGAGCCCGTCGGCTGCGATGATTGCAATGCCGGGTACAAGGGCCGCGTCGGCATCTACCAGGTGATGCCGATGACGGAGGAGATCCAGAAGATCATCCTCGAGGGCGGCAACGCCATGGACATCGGGCTGGTCTGCGCCCGCGAGGGGATCGGCGACCTCCGCCGCTCCGCCATCAACAAGGTCAAGGCAGGGCTGATCAGCCTGGCCGAGATGAATCGAGTGACGAAGGACTAAGCCATGTCTGCCACCGCACGCACCGCCAAGACCCCCCCCAAGTCCGCCGTCCGCGAGAGTCCACTCGCCGAATTCGTCTGGGTCGCCACCGACAAGCGTGGTAAAACGCTGAAAGGCGAGATGTCGGCGAAGTCCGCGAACTTCGTCAAGGCCGAGCTGCGCAAGCAGGGCATGAACCCGGGCACCATCAAGCCCAAGCCCAAGCCCCTGTTCGGGAGCAGCGGCAAAGCCGTCAGCGGCCAAGAAGTCACCTTCTTCAGCCGCCAGATGGCCACCATGATGGCCAGCGGCGTGCCGATGGTGCAGGCGCTGGAGATCCTCTCCAACGGCCAGAAGAACCCGAAGTTCGCACAGATGATCAAGACCTTGCGCGACGACGTCTCCGGCGGCAACGCCTTCAGCGAGGCACTGAAGGCCTTCCCGGTGCAGTTCAACGAGCTCTATCGCAATCTCGTGAAGGCCGGCGAGGGCGCCGGCGTGCTCGACACCGTGCTCGACACGCTGGCCACCTATCTGGAGCGCATCCAGGCCCTGAAGGGCAAGATCAAAAAGGCCCTGTTCTATCCGGCCGGCGTGCTGGCCGTTGGCCTGATCGTCAGCCTGATCCTGCTGATGTACGTGATCCCACAGTTCAAGACCACCTTCGCCAGTTTCGGCGCCGATCTGCCGGCATTCACGCTCATGTACGTCAACCTCTCAGACTTTGTTTTAGGCAACTGGTGGTGGATGCTGGGCGTGGCTCTGGCTGCGAGCTTCGGTTTCGTCTTCGCTTACAAGGCGTCTGCCAACCTGCAGCGCACGGTTGACCGCTTGGCGCTGAAGATTCCTGTAGTAGGTCAAATCCTTCACCAGTCGGCCATCTCCCGCTTCGCCCGCACCTTGGCGCTGACCTTCAAGGCCGGCGTTCCCTTGGTCGAAGCCCTCGACACCGTCGCTGGCGCCACCGGCAGCGTCATTTACGATGAGGCCGTCGCCAAGATCCGCGACGACGTGGCCGTCGGCTACTCGCTGAACCTCGCCATGAAGCAGGTCGGCATCTTCCCGCCGATGGTGGTGCAGATGGTCGGCATCGGCGAGGAGTCGGGCGCGCTGGATTCCATGCTCTTCAAGGTGGCCGAGTTCTACGAGGGCGAGGTCAACAACTCCGTCGATGCGCTGACCAGCCTGATGGAGCCCTTCATCATCGTCGTGCTCGGCACGATGGTGGGCGGCATGGTCATCGCCATGTACCTGCCGATCTTCAAGCTCGGTGCGGCGATCTGACGGATGCTGGAATACCTGATGCAACACCAGACGGCCGCGATCGCGGCCGTCTTCCTGTTCGGCCTGCTGGTGGGCAGCTTCCTCAACGTGGTCATCCTGCGGGTGCCGCCGCGGATGATGTGGGGCTGGCGCCGCGAAGCGCGCGACGTCCTCGAACTGCCCGAGGTCGACGAGCCGAAGCCGCCCGGCATCGTGGTGAAGGGCTCGGCCTGCCCGTCCTGCGGCCACGCCCTGTCGTGGTACGAGAACGTGCCGGTGCTGAGCTGGCTGGCGCTGCGCGGGAAGTGTTCGGCCTGCAAGACGCCGATCTCGGTGCAGTACCCCATCGTCGAGCTGATCACCGGCCTCGCCTTCGCGGCCTGCGTGTGGCGCTTCGGCACTGGGCTGGAGGCCGCCGCCGCCTTGGCGTTCACCGGCCTGCTGATCGCGCTGGCCGGCATCGACTGGCGCACGAAGTTTCTGTTCGACGACCTCACCTACCCGCTGCTGTGGCTGGGCCTCGGCGCCAGCGTGATGACCCTCTTCGTGCCGGCGCACAGCGCCATCCTCGGCGCGCTGGCGGGCTACCTCAGTCTGTGGACGGTGAGCACCGCCTACGCGCTGATCAAGGGACGGCAGGGCATGGGCAACGGTGACTTCAAGTTGCTGGCGGCCCTCGGCGCCTGGTGCGGCGTCTCGGCCATCCTGCCGATCGTGCTGCTCTCGTCCCTCGTCGGCGCCGTCATCGGCGGCATTGGCCTGAAGCTGCTGGCCAAGGACAGCGACACGCAGATCCCCTTCGGCCCCTTCCTCGCCATCGCCGGCTGGGTGTGGTTCCTGTTCGGCCCCGAGCTGTCGGCGCTGTACTGGGGCCTGATGCTGCCGCCGGGCGCCACCGCGCCCTGATCGCTCCATGGCCCGCGGCCGCGCGCTGATCGGCCTCACCGGCGGCGTCGCCTCCGGCAAGTCCAGCGTGGCCCGCGCCTTCGAGGCCCGGCATCCGGGCTGCATCGTCGACGCCGACCTCGCTGCCCGCGCGGTCGTCGAGCCGGGGACGGAAGGGCTTGAGGCCGTCGTCGGTCGGTTCGGCAGCGCGGTGCTGGGACCGGACGGCCGGCTGGACCGCGCGGCTCTGCGCGCCCGCGTGTTCGCCGCCCCCGAGGAACGCAAGGCGCTGGAGGCCCTGCTCCACCCGCGCATCCGCGCATGGATGCTGGCTCGGGCCGACGCGGCAGCGACGCCCTACGTCATCATGGACATCCCCTTGCTCGCCGAGGGCGGCGGGCGCGTGACCTGGCCGATGCTCGGCCGCATCGTCGTGGTCGATGTGCCGACGGCCGTCCAGCGCGCGCGGTTGATGGCCCGCGACGGCGTCGACGCCGGGCTCGCGGATCGGATAATCGCGGCGCAGGCCACGCGTGCGCAGCGCTTGGCGCTTGCCGACGACGTGATCGTCAACCTCGGTTCGTTTGAGGATTTGGGCGCAGCGGTCAGCCGGCTGGACGCCCGCTGGCGCGACGCCTGACGGTACGCGGCGAGCGGCCTCGATTCAGGCGGACCAGAACGCCCGGATGCCCGCCACGCCCTGCGCGCCGTGCCGCCGCGCCTCGGCGAGATCGTCGGCGGACAGGCCCCCGAGGGCATAGACCGGCAGCGACGTCCGCGCCCTCAGGCGCTCGAAGGCCTCCCAACCTAAGCCGGGCTCGCCAGGGTGCGTCACCGTGGGCTTCACCGGCCCGAGCAGCAGATCGTCGACGCCAAGGCTTTCGGCCAACGCCAACTCCTCGGCGTCGTGCACGGCGGCGCACACGCGTCCGCCGGCCTCCCGATGCCGGTGCGTGAGGGCCGCGGTGCCCCGCTCCCGCAGTTGGCCGGCGCGCCAGTGCAGGCCCACGCCGAGTGCGGCAGCCAAGGCGGCGTCGCCATGCACCCACAGCCCGGCATCGGCGGCCCGGCAGAGCGGCGCGAGGGCCACGGCAAGGCGCCGACGCCGCTCGGCGTCGGCGAGGCGCAAATGCACGCGACGGACGCCTTGGGCCAGGGCAGCGTGGGCGGCCGCGAGCCACGCCGCTTCGGCCCCGGGCCCGTCGCCGGGTTCCGGGGTGATCAGCACGCGGTCGGGCTCGCGCAGGGTCGCCACCACCGGACGATCGGCCGGAGGCATCGGGTAAGCGTCGAGGTCGTCCAGGGCCACCCAAGCCAAGGCGTCGTGTTCGCGGGCCAGAGGGTCGCCCTCGAAGGCCCGAATCGTCCACGTGTCGAGGCGCAGTCGCAGGCCGCCGGCCGTCGACGCCACCGGCACGCGGATCAGCGACTGGGCGTCGCGCACCCGCAGGCCGAGTTCCTCGTCGAGCTCACGCCGCAGGGCGTCGAGGGCGGATTCCCCCGGCTCGACCTTGCCGCCCGGGAACTCCCACAAGCCGGGATCGCTCTTGCCGGCCGGGCGCCGGGCCAGCAGAACGCGGCCCCGATGGTCCTGCAGGACGCCAGCGACGACATGCAGCGGCCCGGTCGCGGCCATCAGCAATGCGGCCCGCGACGCCGGCGGTGCAGGCTCTCAGGCCTGCCCGTGGCAGTGCTTGTACTTGCGGCCCGAGCCGCAGGGGCAGGGGTCGTTGCGGCCGATGGCCGGGCCGGCAGCGGCCGACGTGGCGGATGCCGCCGCGATGCGGGCGAGGCGCTGTTGCTCCTCGCGCACGTCGGCGGCTTCCTCGTCGGCACCGTAGCCGCCCGTTTCCGGATGCTGGAACTGCATGCGCTGCGCCTGCGCCTCCGCGCGGCGACGCTCCTCAGCCTCCATCGCGGCGACTTCTTCCTCGCTGCGGATGCGCACGCGGGCGAGCAGCGTGACGATATCGCGCTTCACCTTGTCGAGCATCTCCTCGAAGAGCTCGAAGGCTTCGCGCTTGTATTCCTGCTTCGGCTGCTTCTGCGCATAGCTGCGCAGGTGGATGCCCTGGCGCAGGTAGTCCATGCGCGCGAGGTGCTCCTTCCAGTTCTGGTCGAGCATCGAGAGCATCACCTGGCTCTCGAGCTGGCGCATCAGTTCCGGGCCGAGCTGCGCTTCCTTGCCGGCGAAGTGCGCGCGACCGGCCTCGACGACCTTGGCCAGTACGCCCTCGTCGTCCAGTTCGGCGCCGGCGGTGATCGCGCCGCGGATGTCGACCTGGATGCCGAACTCGTCGCGCAGGCTGTTCTCGAGCGCGGGCAGGTCCCACTGCTCGTCGATGGACTGCGCCGGCACGTACTTGCGGGTGTGCACGGCCAGCACGTCGTCGCGGATGGCGTCGATGGTGTCGTGGATCTCGCCCTGGTCGAGCAGCTCGTTGCGCTGTTCGTACACGACCTTGCGCTGGTCGTTGGCGACGTCGTCGAAGTCGAGCAGGTTCTTTCGGATGTCGAAATTGTGGGCTTCGACCTTGCGCTGCGCGTTCTCGATCTGGCGGGTGACGAGGCCGCTTTCGATGGCCTCGTCGTCCTTCATGCCCATGCGCTGCATCGCCTTCTGCACCCAGTCGCTGGCGAAGATGCGCATCAGGTTGTCTTCGAGCGACAGGTAGAAGCGCGAGGAGCCCGGATCGCCCTGGCGGCCCGAACGGCCGCGCAGCTGGTTGTCGATGCGGCGGCTCTCGTGGCGCTCGGTGCCGATGATGTGCAGGCCGCCCGCGGTCTTGACCGCGTCGTGGCGCTGCTGCCACTCGGCCTTGAGGCGCGCCTTCGTGACTTCGTCGATCTCGCCGGCTGCGTGAAGCTCGGCCTCGAGGCTGCCGCCGAGCACGATGTCGGTGCCGCGGCCCGCCATGTTGGTGGCGATGGTGACGGCGCCCGGCTTGCCGGCCTGCGCGACGATGTGCGCCTCGCGCTCGTGCTGCTTGGCGTTGAGCACTTCGTGCTCGATGCCGGCGGCCTTCAGCTGCTCGCTGATGAGCTCCGAGGTCTCGATCGAGGTGGTGCCGACCAGCACCGGCTGGCCCTTGGCGTGGCGCTCCTTGATGTCGTCGATCACCGCGAGGTACTTGCCCTTGCGGTTGAGGAACACGAGATCCGACATGTCCTTACGGACCATCGGGCGGTGCGTCGGGATCACCGCCACTTCGAGGCCGTAGATCGAGTTGAACTCGAAGGCCTCGGTGTCGGCGGTGCCGGTCATGCCGGCGAGCTTGCCGTACATGCGGAAGTAGTTCTGGAAGGTGATCGAGGCCAGCGTCTGGTTCTCGCGCTGGATCGGCACGTTCTCCTTGGCTTCGATCGCCTGGTGCAGGCCGTCCGACCAGCGGCGGCCCGACAGCGTGCGGCCGGTGAACTCGTCGACGATGACTACTTCGCCGTTGCGGACGATGTAGTCCACGTCGCGCTGGAAGAGCGCATGGGCACGCAGCGCCTGATTCAGGTGATGCACGACGGCGATGTTGTGGCCGGCGTAGAGGCTGTCGTCGCCCTGCAGGATGCCGGCGGCGCGCAGCAGCGCCTCGGCGTGCTCCATGCCGCCTTCCGACAGGTGCACCTGCTTGCCCTTCTCGTCGACCCAGAAGTCGCCATCGGCATTCTCGTCGGCCTGGCGGCGCAGCTGCGGCACCACCTTGTTGACCTTGACGTAGAGCTCCGGCGACT
>JAIXTZ010000126.1 GCA_027483745.1 Lysobacteraceae bacterium | reverse complement strand
GTGTCGTAGAGCCAATGCAGGGCGACGGTGAGCTCGATCACCCCGAGGCCGGCGCCGAAGTGGCCGCCGCTCTGGCCGACCGATTCAATGAGGTAGGCGCGCAGCTCGTCGGCGATGGCGGGCAGTTCCGATTCCGGGAACTGGCGCAGGTCGGCGGGCAGGGTGATGCGGGAGAGGCGCGGGTAGCGCTGGGGATCCATCGCAGGCATCGGCAACAATTCGGTTGCGAATTGTCCGCCCGCGGGGGGAGGGGGGGCAAGCCAACGAGGGGGCGGGGTTCAGGCCGCTGGTGGCGTGGCGAGGGCCCGGTTCAGGCCACGCTAGCGTGGCCGACGGCGAGGGCGGCGTTCACGTAGTCCGCCACTTCGGTCTCGCTCGCCCCCGAGGCGACGGCGATCTCGGCGACCGTGGCGGGGGCCTTCAGCATCACGGTGGCGATGCGGAAATGCTTGGGGAACTCCCGCTCCGCCTGCGGCCACTTCCCGAGCTGGAAGCGGGTACCGGGGGCATGGTCCCGCAGCCGGCCCCCGCCCCCGCCCAGGGCGAGCAGCCAGGTCAGCCTCGAGAGGGGTTGCGGGTCGCCGGCCTGGCGCAGAGCCTCGGCCGCTGCCGCCAGCGGCTCGATCGATTCGGCCGGAAGTTCGGCCTGACCGTAGTCGATCAAGGCCTTCAGGGACTTTCCAGGGGCGAACTGCTGTGAGATTGGATCGATGACGAGGCGCGGGAGGTCGCCAAACCGCACGGCGAACGGCCCCGTGGCGCGGGCGATGCGCGCCGCGAGCTGGCTCTCGGACACCGGGATCGCGACGGCGGCGACCTCGCGCGTGGTGCGGGTCGGGCTGGGCGGCAACGCGTCGGCTGGCGGCGGGGCCGGGGCGGACTGCGCCACCGCGGCGCCACCGGCGATGGCGAGCAGCACGCTGCGCAGGGCGTCGGCGCTCAGCGGTGCGTCGATCCGGTACATGGTGTCCGCGCGCAGGGCCCGAGTGAGCCCGATGGACACCTTCTCGGCATCCAGCCCCTTCATCCAAGCCATCTGGCCGTACATCGAGTCGAGGTCGATCAGGACGGCATCGGCGTTGGCTTCGTCAGACAGCGACCAATCGGCCACGCGCAGACTTTCGAACAGCGCACGGGCCGTCGCCTCGTCGGCGCGGTCGAAGCCTGAAAAGCTGAGTCGGGGCATGGTGGATGTCGCATCGGTGCAGGGACGGCCGAGTATCGGAACGCCTCCCCCGAGGGTCAAACGAGCCGTCGTGTCCTGATGTCAGGCTGTGCACTGCGTCACGCGGCCCGCCGCCAGCGCCCTCGAGTTCAGCCCTGCGGCCGCGCCCGTTTCGGCAGGTGCGCCGTGAGGAAGGCCATCTGGTCGGCCAGGATGTGGCGGTTCGAGAGGATCAGGTGCTCGACCCAGCTCGGGCGGAAGGGCACGGCGAGCAGCGGCATGCCCGCCTGCTGCGGCGTGCGCCCGCCCTTCTTCGAATTGCAGTGGATGCAGGCGGCCACGACGTTTTCCCACACGTCCTTGCCGCCCTTCGAACTCGGGATGACGTGGTCGCGCGTGAGCGGCAGCCGGCGGCCGTCGCCCCCGCAGTAGAGGCAGATCCATTGATCGCGGGCGAACAGCGCCGCATTGGTCAGGGCCGGGGTGGGTTCGGGGACGCGGGCGGTCGCATGCCCCTTGGCGGCGATGATCGGTGCGATCTCGAGCACGCTCTGCCGCCCGGTCCAGCGGTTCACGCCGCCGCGCACCTGCAGGCAAGGTTCGCCGAGCGTCCATGCCACCGCGCCGCGTGCGTACAGGCAGGCGGCGTCCTGCCACGTCATCCAGTTCAGGATGCGGCCGTGGGCGTCGAGGCTGAGGAGGCGAGGGGCCGGGCCGGCCGGGAAACGCTGGGGGGCAGAACCCCGTGCCGGGGTGCTCTCGACCCTGGCCAGCACGACGGCCTGATGCGGCGTGGCGGGCTCCATTCGGGTTTGAGCATACGCGCACTGCGTGACAGTTCAAGCGCGCGCGGGCGGGGCTCGGCCTCGTATCCTTGCGTTCCCGCACCGGAGTGACGCATGGCCGCCCTGTACCCCGACATCGAACCCTTCGACACCGGCACGCTGCAGGTCGACGCGCGGCATCGGCTGTACTACGAGCAGTGCGGCAACCCGAAGGGCAAGCCCGTGGTGCTGCTGCACGGCGGCCCCGGCGCCGGCTGCGGCCCGAAGATGCGCCGCTTCCACGACCCGAAGCACTACCGCATCGTGCTGTTCGACCAGCGCGGCGCCGGACGCTCGACGCCGCACGCCGACCTCGTCGACAACACCACGCACGCCCTCGTCGCCGACATCGAGGCGCTGCGCACCCACCTCGGCATCGACCGCTGGCAGGTGTTCGGCGGCAGCTGGGGCTCGACGCTGGCGCTGGCCTATGCCGAAACCCATCCCGAGCGCGTCACCGAGCTGGTGCTGCGCGGCATCTTCATGCTGCGCCGCTGGGAGCTGGAGTGGTTCTACCAGGAGGGCGCCTCGCGCCTCTTCCCGGATGCCTGGCAGCAGTACCTCGACGGTATTCCGGCCGTCGAGCACGGCGACCTGATCTCGGCCTACCACCGCCGCCTCACCCACGAAGACCCGGCGGTGCGCCTCGCCGCGGCGCGGCGTTGGAGCGTCTGGGAGGCCGCGACGAGCTTCCTGCGCCAAGACCCGGAGTTCATGAGCGGCCATGAGGAAGAAGCGTTCGCGCTCGCCTTCGCCCGCATCGAGGCGCACTACTTCGTCAACGGCGGCTTCTTCGAGCACGACGACCAGCTGCTGCGCGACGCCCACCGCATCCGCCACATCCCCGGCACCATCGTGCATGGTCGCTACGACGTGGTGTGCCCGGTGCAGAACGCGTGGGATCTCAAGAAGGCGTGGCCGGAGGCGCAGCTGCACATCGCGCCGACCTCCGGGCATTCGGCCTTCGAGCCGGAGATCGCCAGCCTGCTGGTGGATGCAACGAACGCGTATCGCTGAGGGGTGGTTCGCGCCGGATCAGCCGGCGCGGCTTCCATCCGGATTGCGCTCCACGAACCACAGGCCCGCCCACAGCTTCGGGTCCATCGCGTAGCCCTCGGCCATCTTCGTAGTCAGCCAATGCGCGGCCTCGTCGACCGGCACCTCGTGCACGGTGATGTCCTCGGTCTCGTCACCACCGCCTGCGTGCACGCGGGTGAGCCCGGTCGCCCGGCAGAAGGCGATCCGCTCGGTGCTCATGCCGGAACTCGTCGGGCCCTCCATCAGCACCTCGACATGGCTGGCCTGCCAGCCGGTTTCCTCCAGCAGCTCGCGCGCGGCCGCCGATTCCAGCGTGTCCTCGCCGAGGTTGTCGCCGACGAGGCCGGCGGGCATCTCGATGGTGCGCTGCTGCAGCGGCACGCGGAACTGCTCGACGAACAACAGCTTCTGCGCCGGGGTGACGGCGATGATGATCACCGCCTTGCCCTCGGCATGGGTGCGCTCGACGTATTCCCAGGTGCCGCGCGTGCGGATGCGCAGCCAGCGGCCCTCCCAGGCGACCTGCGCCTGGCCTTCGTGCTTCGGGTTCATGGCGCTCCTTTCAAGTCGGCATCCTCGCGGCGTCCTGCAGGCGGCGGCGGGTCATCGGGCCGATGCG
>JAIXTZ010000294.1 GCA_027483745.1 Lysobacteraceae bacterium | reverse complement strand
GGATGGTGTGCCGGTCCAGCGCCGAGCTGTCCGGGGCCGCGGTGGGGGGCCGTGGCCCGGTGCTCCCGCTGCTGTATGCAGTAACGGCGCTACCGGCCGGAGCTTTAGGCCCCGGAGACTGCGATTTGTGGATCAGCGCAAATAATTGAAGAGCGAGAGGCTCGCGATGCGCTGGAAGCTGAGCTGGGCCGCGTCCAGGGCCGTGCTCTGCTGGGCGAGGCGGCTGGCCGCCTCGGCGATGTTCACGTCCCGCAGGTCGGACAGCGTGGTCTTCAGGGTGACCGACGTGGCCTCGCGCAGGGCGCTGGCCTCGTCGATGCCCGCCAGCCGGGCGCCGCCGGCCGCCCGCTTGTCCACGAAGTGGTCCTGGGCCGAGGAGACGTTGGCCAGGGCCACGAAGATGGCGTTCTGCTGGCGCACCCGCTCCGTCACGGTGGTGGCCGGCGCCTCCAGGCTGTCGGCCAGCGCATCGAGGGTGCCGAAGATGTCCTGCCGGCCGGAGGGGTCGATGGTGAACACGTCGCCGGTGGCCGGCTCGCCATTGAGGCGAAGCTGCAGGCCTTCGAAGCTGAGGGTGTCCCCCGGGGCGTAGGTGCCCGTCTGCGGGGGCACCAGCGGGGCGCCGCCGGCGTCCTGGATCTCGTAGGTCGTGGGCGAGGTGAAGGCCACCCGGTAACCGGCACTGCCGTTCACCGCCCAAGCGGCTGCATCGACCACGCCGAAGGTGCCGAGCAGGCCGGTGCCGGTGTTCGCTGCGGCGGCCGTCACCGCCACCCGACCGTCGCCGGTGGGGATGCGCATCCAGACCTCGCTGCCCGGCTCGGCGTCGGCCAGCGCGAGCGCCGGCGCGACGTCGATGCGCCGCTGCACCTGGTCGCCCACGTAGGTGACGCCGGTGGTGCCATCGACGAAGGGCGGGCGGTCGTCCTGCGCCCCGCCGAACAGGTAGCGGCCGGCGGCATCCGTGCCGTTGGCGATGCCGACCAGGCCCTCGCGGATCTGCCGGATCTCGCGGGCGATGGTCACCCGGTCGCTGGCCGAGAGCGGCGCGTTCGCCGCCTGGATGCTGAGCTCGCGCACGCGCTGCAGCAGCTCGCCGGCCTCGGTGAGGTTGCTTTCCTGCAGGTTCAGGCGGTTGCCCAGCACGTTGGCATTGAGGTCGAAGCGCTCGAGCTCCGCGAGGGAGCGGTCGATGGCGGTGGCGGCACCGGCCGCGAGCGGGTCGTCGGCCGCCGTGTTCACCCGCCGGCCGCTGGCGATCTGGTTCTGCGTGGCGATCAGGTCGACCTGCCGGCGCAGCAGCTGGGCGATGTTGGCTTCGTAGAGCGAATTGCTGGAGATGCGGGTGGTCATGGCTGTGCTCCGTCAGCGCCGCACGGCCGAGAGGAAGGTCTGGAAGATGGTGTCGGCGATGCTGATGACCTGCGCGGCCGCCTGGTAGGCCTGCTGGAAACGCAGCAGGTCGGCGGCCTCCTCGTCGAGGTTCACGCCCGACAGCGACTCGCGCTGCTGCACCAGCGACTCGTCGATCGCCTTCTGGCTGTCGAGCGAGAAGCTGGTCTCGCGCGCGGCGGAGCCGATCCGCGTGGTCTGCGCGACGATCGCGTCGTTGAGCGAATTGGCGCCGCCGCCGAGCACGCGGGAATCGTCCAGCTGCGCCCAGGCGCGCATGTTGGTGTTGTCGCTGGAGCTCGCGACGTTGGCCCCGACGCGGAAGGTGTCGCCGGCCCGCGGCACGCCGTCGAGCACGAGGCGCCAACCGTTCGCGTCGATGTTGGCGCCCGGCGTGTAGGCCTGCGCCGGGCCACCGTTGAGGCTGAACGTGGTGGGCGTCAGGAACTGGATCGTCGCCGGCGTGGTGAGCGCCGCGTTGGTGGGGTCGAGCACCGCCAGTGAAACCACGCGGCCCTGACCGAGGTTGGTGAGGTCGGCGCTGGGGCGGATGCGGCTGGCCGCGGCGATCCGGTTCGGGTCGCTGATGGCCACCGCGATGTCGCGCGCCGCGTTGCTGGTCGGTTCGATCAGGAAGCGGTCGTTGGCCGCGGCCGCGCCCGAGACCACGACCTCGATGCCGTTGACGACGAAGGGGCTGGCCACGGTGCCGAGGCCGGCCAGCGGCACGTTGGCGCCGGTGTCGGCCCGGCGCGCGGTCCAGTTGGCGCCGTCGTAGCGGAACTCGAGCGGCACGCCGTCCAGGGCGCCGACATCGGCGATATCGACGGCCAGCGTGGCCGTGCCGGTGTTGTTGCGGTTGGCCAGCGGGATGGGCGCCGCCAGGGCGAAGAAATCGGTGCCGACGTTGCCGTTCAGATCAAGGCCGGCGGCGCTCTGGCCGTTGACGATCTCGGCCAGCGTCGCGGCGATACGGCCCAGCTCGGCACGGCCGGCGTCCACGAGCTCGGCGCGCGACGACAGCGCGCCGCCCAGTTCGCCGGCGATGCTGCCCGCGCCGAGGCGCACGGTGCCGGTCGTGGTCTCCAAGGCCAGCACGACGCGGTCGTTGCGGAAGTCGTCCTGCACGGTGATGAAACGCGAGGCCGTCGCGCCGACCACGATCGGCTGGCCGCCGGTGGTGAAGACATTGAGCGAGCCATCCTCCTGCGGCAGCGTGGTCACGCCGGTCAGGGTCGCGACCTGCGACACCAGGCGATCACGCTGGTCGAGCAGGTCGGGCGACGCGTTGGCCGACCCGTTGCGGGCGATCTCGACGTTGAGCCGCGCGATTTCGCTGGCCAGTCGGTTCACTTCCTCGGCACCGCCGGTCAGGCGCGCGTTGATCTCGCGGTCGATCTGCTCGAGCCCGCCCTGCAGCTGGTCGAAGCGGGCGACGAGGGCCTCGGCGCGGCCGAGCAGTTCGGTGCGGGCGGCCTGCGAGGCCGGCTCGGCGGCCACGCCCTGCGCGGCATCGAAGAACGCCGAGAAGGGCTGGGCGAGGCCGGTGGTGGCGTCGGTGAACAGTTGGTCGATGCGCAGCGCGAAGCCATTGACCAGCTCGAGGCGACCGATCTCGCCTTGGCTGTCGAGCAGGCGGTTGGTGACCAGGGTGTCGGAGAGGCGCGTGATGCCGGCGATCTGCACGCCGGCCCCGACGTAGTTGTTGCGCAGGCCGTCGCCGGGACGATTGGAGAGCTCGACGCGCTGCCGGGTGTAGCCCTCCACCGTCGCATTGGCGATGTTGTGGCTGCTGGTGGCCAGCGCCCGCTGGAAGGCCAGCAGGGCGCTGGTGCCGTTGCCGAGGATGCTGGGCATCAGAAGGCTCCCATGCCGCTGGCGGCGAACATCAGGTGGCGGGCCGACGGGGCGGTCGGGCCGGTGGCGTCGTCGATGTCGAGACGGGCCAGCGCGCGGTTCAGGGCGGGCCCGGTGGCGATGGCTTCGATCTTCCGGGCGTAGGCCGGATCGGTGGCGTAACCGCCGCGCTGCAGGGCCGCGGCGAAGCCGCGGATGTCGTCCCCAGCGTTCAGCGCACCGGCATAGCGCGGGCTGCGCTTCAGCAGGGCGGCGTAGTCGTTGAAACTCTGCTCGACGCCGTCGTAGGCGCGGAACGCCGCGCGCTCGGTGCGGAAGCCGCCGCCCACGAATTCCTGCGTGTCGGTGGCCACGCGATCACCGCGCCAGCCGCCCGTGGCCTTGATGCCGAAGTAGTTGTTCGCCGTCTGGCCGTTGGCGGTGATCGTGCTGCGGCCCCAGCCGGTTTCGAGCGCCGTCTGCGCGACGATGGCGCGCGGGTCGACGCCCAGCTCGCGGCCGATCTTCTGCGCATGCGGCCAGACCTTGGCCACGAAGGCCTCGACGCGCGCGTTGGCCGGTCCGGCATCGGCGCCCGATTTCGCGGTCGGCGCGGACTCGGTTGCGGCAGCGGCGCGCACGGCGGGCATCATCCGCGGCACGTCGGCGGCAGCGATCCACTTCGGTTGCGGGACGCCGTTCGATGCGGCGAGGGCCAGCGTCGGCGCCTCGGCCGTCGCGGCCAGTGGCAGGGCGGCCTCGCGCGGCAGCGGCTTTGCCGCCAGCGGGCGCACGTAGGTATCGAGCGGCAGCATCGGCGCGGTGCCGGACTTCGCCAGCGACAAGGGCAACGCACCGACGGCGGCGTCGGGCGCGCCGCCGGCCTGGCGGGTGAGCTGCCGGGCGATCATGTCGGACAGGCCGAGGCCTTTGCCCTGCGTCAGCGACTTCGCGATCTGCTCGTCGTAGAGCTCGCGGAACTGGCCGGCGGCGCCGGGGAACATCGTGTCGCCGAGCGCCGTTTCGCGCATCTGCTTGATCATCATCTGCGCGAACAGGCCCTCCATGTCGCGCGCGACCTTGTCGATCTGCGCCGCGTCCATCGGCTTGTCCGGCTGCAGCGGCATGGGGCGGGCGTCAACGCGCATGGCCGTGACCTCAGATGATCTCGAGCTCGGCGCGCAGTGCGCCGACCTGCTTGAGCGCTTCGAGGATGGCGATCACGTCGCCCGGCGCCGCGCCCACTTCGTTGACGGCGCGAACGATCTGGTCGAGCGAGGTGCCGCCCTTGAAGAGGAACATGCGCGAGCCATCGACCGTGGCTTCGACGGTCGATTCCGGCGTCACCACGGTCTCGCCCTGGCTGAAGGGCGCCGGCTGGCTGACGTTGGCGGCTTCGGTGATGGTGACGGTGAGCGAGCCGTGGGCCACGGCCGCCGGCATGACCTGCACGTTGCTGCCGATCACGACGGTGCCGGTGCGGGCGTTGACGACCACCTTGGCCGCGACCTGCCCCGGGTCGAGCGTCAGGTTCTCGACGCGCGACAGGAAGGCCACGCGGGCGCCGGCGTCGGTGGGCGTCTGCACCTGCACGGTGCCGGCATCAAGCGCCGTGGCCGCGGCCTCGCCGAAGGCCTTGTTCAGGGCGTCGACCATCCGCGTGGCCGTGGTGAAATCGGGCTGGTGCAGGTTGAGCATCAGCGCCCCGCCCGCCCCACTCTGGGCCAGTGCGTCGGGGATCGAACGCTCGACGATGGCGCCGTTCGGGATGCGGCCCGAACTCGGGATGTTCACCGACACCCGGGAGCCGTCGCTGCCCTGTGCGCCGAAGCCGCCGACCACCAGATTGCCTTGGGCGATGGCGTACACCTGCCCGTCGGCCCCCTTCAGCGGGGCCATGAGCAGGGCACCGCCGCGCAGGCTCACGGCGTTGGAAATGGAGGACACGGTGACGTCGATGGCCTGGCCGGGGCGGGCGAAAGGAGGAAGCTCCGCGCTGATGGCCACGGCGGCGACGTTCTTGAGCTGCGGGTTCACGCCCGGCGGGATCGTCACGCCGAGCTCGTCGAGCAGGTTCTTCAGGCTCTGGGTGGTGAAAGGCGACTGGCTGGTGCGGTCGCCGGTGCCGTCCAGCCCCACCACGAGGCCGTAGCCCACCAGCGGGTTGCCGCGCACGCCTTCGACCTGGGCGAGGTCCTTGATGCGCTCGACGGCTTGGGCCGGGGCCGTGGCCAAGGCGGCCAGCAGCGCCAGCAAGGCCAGCAGGCCGGTAAGGACGGAACGGGGGCGGGCGGTGGCGTTCGGCATCGGGGTTCTCCAGCGGTATCGACCGCTTGGGCGGGAACTTGCAAGTCCCGGGCCAGAGCACCCCGGCGGCGTCCGCCCACCCGGGGATGCGGAGTTTTCCTACAGGCCGGGCCGAACTCCCGGCGCAGGATGCGCGAGCGCCACCCCTCGCCCACGCCTTGGAGAACCGCGATGATCCGCACCCCGCTCGCCCTGGCCGCCGTCGCGGCCGTCGCCCTCGCTGCCGCCCTGCCCGCCTCGGCCGCCGACCTCACCGACGAGGACGTCGGCGACGCCGCCAGCTTCGCCCAGCCCGTGAAGTGGCTCGGCCTCGTCTCCGGCTTCGTCGAGCTCGACACCGACTGCAGCCCCGAGACCCCGACCGGCCCGCCGCGCCCCCAGTGCGTGACGCTCAATCCCGCCCCGGCGTTCACCAGCTTCGACCGTCCCGACCTCGACAAGATCACCCTGCCCGGCAAGAGCGCGCAGAGCCTGATCTGCCACTGGCAGACGCCGATCGCCAACGTGTTCTGGCAGAACCCCACCGCCTCGACCGCGAACGCGCGGATCTCGATCCGGCCGTACTACCGCATCGAAAGCGACGTGTTGGCGGACCCGTCGCTGATCAACCCGCAGACGGGTCTGCCCTTTGCCGGCGGCTTCGAAAGCGCCATCACCTCGGTGAACGAGTCGCAGCCGCTGGGGGCGGGACAGTCGCAGAACCGCACCTACGCCTTCACCCGCACCTGCATCGGCGGGCTGGTCTCGCGGAACTTCCTCACCCAGTCCCTCGGCCTGAGCGACGCGGTGGCGGAGGCGATCTTCAGCAAGCCGATCACCATCCGCGTCGGGCTCCGCGGCAGTGCGCAGCTCGTGCAGGTCGCCACGATCAGCGTCGGCACGCGTTTCGTCGGCGATTAAGAGGCCGCGTCCGCGGCGCCCAGGGTCAGTTCGGGAACCAGGCGCCGTTGAAGAAGCGGTCGAGCCAGCCCATCGCATTGCTCCGCGCGATGGGTCCGCGGCCGCCGTAGACGATGCGGGCATCCGCCACGCGGGTGCTCGCGATCGTGTTGTCGGGGCCGATGTCGGCGGTGCGGATGATGCCCTGCACCTGGATCAGCTCGTTGCCCTGGTT
>JAIXTZ010000150.1 GCA_027483745.1 Lysobacteraceae bacterium | reverse complement strand
GACCTCGACGTCCTCGACCTGATCACGCCGGAAGACGTGGTGGTCACGCTCTCGCACACCGGCTACATCAAGCGCCAGCCGGTCTCGGCGTACCGCGCCCAGAAGCGCGGCGGCAAGGGACGCTCGGCCACGGCGGTGAAGGACGAGGACTTCATCGAGCGCCTGTGGGTGGTCAACACGCACGACACCCTGCTCACCTTCACCAGTGCGGGCCGCGTGTTCTGGCTCTCCGTCTACCAGCTTCCCGAGGCCGGCCCGAATGCCCGCGGCCGTCCGATCATCAACTGGATCGCGCTCGAGGACGGCGAGAAGGTGCAGGCCGTGCTGCCGGTGCACGAGTACAGCGAGGACCGCTTCGCCTTCTTCGCCACCCGCCAGGGCACGGTCAAGAAGACGCCGCTGTCCGAATTCGCTTTCCGCCTCGCCCGCGGCAAGATCGCCATCAACCTCGACGAGGGCGATGCCCTGGTCGACGTGCAGATCACCGACGGCAATCGCGATGTGATGATGTTCGCCAGTGGCGGCAAGGCCGTGCGCTTTGCCGAGGACGAAGTGCGCGCCATGGGCCGTACCGCCACCGGCGTGCGCGGCATGAAGCTGGCCGAGGGCGAGCACGTCGTCAGCCTCGTCGTCATCGATGGCGACAGCGACATCCTCACCGCCTCGGCGAACGGCTTCGGCAAGCGCACCGAGGTCGGCGAGTACCCGCGCAAGGGCCGCGGCACCATGGGCGTCATCGCGCTGCAGACCAGCGAGCGCAACGGCGCGCTCGTCGGTGCGCTGCAGCTTTCGGAGCACCACGACCTGATGCTGATCTCCGATCAGGGCACGATGGTGCGCACGCGCGCCGCGGAAATCGCGCAGGTCGGCCGCAATACGCAGGGCGTGACGCTGATGAAGGTCGCGCCGGGCGAGCGGCTGATCGCTCTGGAGGCCATCGAGGTCGTCGAAGGTGAAACCGCGGCGGATGACAGCACGCCGGAAACCAACGACGAGTCCGCCACCCCCAGCGCACCGAACTGACGCCCGAGGCGTCGAACAGGAAGTCCCGATGCCGAATCATTCCGCCAGCGTCCGGCTGTTCGCCGTCGCCCTCATCGTCGCCTGCTTCGGCTGGGCACCGTCCCCCGCGGCCATCGCCGCGGGGCCAACGGTGGAGGCGATGGCGGACGCTCGAGAGGCGGTGATGCCGCACGTCGTCAGCATCCTCGTGGTGCGCGAGGACTTTGAAGCCGGCGAGCCCAAGCTCAGCGTGGGCAGCGGCAGTGGCACGGTGATCAGTGCCGACGGCCACATCGCCACGAATGCCCACGTCACCGACAAGGGCCGCAGCTTCCGCGTGGTCTTCGGCGATGGTCGCGAGCGCGAAGCGATTCTCGTCGGACAGGACACGGCGGCCGATATCGCCGTCCTGAAGGTGCAGGGCGTTCCGACGCCGATGCCGTTCGCGCGCTTCGCCGAAGCTGACGACCTGCGGCCCGGCGAGACGGTGCTGGCCATGGGCGCGCCGTGGGGGCTGTCGAACTCGCTGAGCGCCGGGGTCGTCAACAACCCGCGGCGTCTGCTGGTCTCGCTGTTCGAGGACGAGGCGGACTACGAGGACAGCCTCGATGCCGACGCGCCGACCGGTCGCTACTACGCGTGGATCCAGCACGATGCGGCGATCGCCCCCGGCAATTCCGGTGGCCCGCTCGTCGATCTCGAGGGCCGCATCGTCGGCGTCAACACGCGCGGCATGCTGTTCGGCGGCGACCTCGCCTTCGCGATTCCCGCCGACGACGTCAAGGCGGTGGTCGCCGAACTGATCGCCAAAGGCCGCGTGCAACGCAGCGCGCTGGGGCTTCGCCTCCGCTCCCTGCGCGGCAGCGGCGAAACCAGAGGGGTGATGGTCACCGCCGTCGAGCGCGACGGCGCCGCCGCCAAGGCCGGGTTGGCGCCCGGCGACCGGCTGCTGTCGCTCGACGGCGTCGCCCTGGACGCGCCGCAGGCCGTCGACGTCCCGGCCGTGCAGCGTCGACTGGCCGAGTTGCCGTCCGGGCGACCCGTGATGCTGCAGGTGGCTCAGGGTGAAGCGGAGCGCACCGTGCGCGTGGTTCCCGAGGATGCGGGCGAGACCCGCGGGGAGTCCGCCTCCTTCGCGCCCTTCGGCATCGCCGTGCAGGCCCTTACGCCGGCGATGAGCGCGCGTCGCCGCCTCGACGTGGATCGGGGGCTGCTGGTGTCCAGCCTGCGCGCCGGCGGCCCGGCGGCGACCGCACGTCCGCCGCTTCCGGTCGGCGCGGTGCTGCTCAAGGTCGATGGCCAGCCGGTGGCGTCCGTGGCTGACCTCGCGTCATGGACGACCGCGCGACGTCCGGCCAAGCCGGTGGTGCTTGAGTTTGTTTCGGAGGGCCAGCGTCGCGTGTCGGCTTTGACGCCGGAATGGGGCGACCGTTCCCGCCAGCCGCTGCCCGAGCTTCCGAAGGCGTGGGCCGGCGTCGATGTGCAGCCCATTCCCACGTCGCTGGCCCAGGCGCTGGGCCTGCCTGTCGCCGGATTCCGCATCACCCGCATCTATCCGGGCAGCCCGTTGGCGGCGGCGGGAGCGCAGGTTGGCGACCTGGTGACGCGGCTTGACGGTGTGCCGCTGGACGCGGTCAACGACTCACGCGCCGAGCTGTTCGCCCAGCGCGTGCGCGAATTCGAGATCGGTGATCGCGTCGTCTTCGAGGGCCTGCGCGGGACGGATTCGCAGCGTTGGGTGACGACGCTGGCGGCCTCGCCGGTGCCGATCTCGGGCTTGCGGACGATGGACGTCTCGGCCCTGCGCGCCCAGTTCCGCGAACTGGGTTTCCATGACCGCGTCGAGCGCGACCTGCCGCTCGACCAGGCCGGCGTGCTGCTCCAAGTCGTCGAGGGTGGCGGCGCTGCCGGGCTCGCGCACTTGAAGGCCGGTGACGTGGTGGTCCGCATCGGCCGGCAGCCGGTCGACGGATTGGACCGACTGCGGCCGGCCCTGCAGGCCGCGCTTTCTGAGGGCGGCGAGCGCTTCACCATCGACATCCTTCGCCAAGGCGAGGCGCGTATCGTGCAGGTCGAACGTCGTTGGATTCCGGAGAGCCCCTGATGCGCCCCATTCGCTTTGCGACTTCGCTGCGATCACTTGCCGCGCTGCTCGCCGCCATCGCGCTCGTGCTGCCGATGACGGCGCTGGCCTCGGACGACGAGGACTACACCGACGCCTATCGTCTTCTCGTGGACCAGCGCTCGCCCAGCGTCGTCCCAGTGAAGTACGTCATCACCGTCGCTGCCGGCGGGCAAGAGCAGCGCAACGAGGACCGGACGCAGGGCGTGCTCGTCGGTGCCGACGGCCTCGTGCTGGTGTCGGCGCGGGCCGTGAGCTTCGACCTCGGCAGCCTCAATCGCCAGACGCCAGGGCAGGGCGCTGCGATGGTGGCCAATTCCAGCGATTTCCGCGTGCGCCTGCCGGGCTCCGACGAGTGGCGGGAGGCCGATCTGGTCACGCGCGACACCGAGCTGGGCCTCGCTTGGCTGCGCGTACGTGACGCCAGCGGCCAGCCTTATGTGGATTTCGAGCGGCTGTCGCAGCCGGAACCGGGGCGCGTGTTCTACACCCTGCTGCGTACCTCCGACGAGTGGGGCGCGGTGCCGCTGGTGCGGCCCGGGATGATCCTCGGCGAGACCCGAGTTCCCCGCCGCTCCCTGCTGGTCGACGGCATGCCGGGTCTGGCCTTCGATGCGCAGGGGCGCCCGATGGGCTATGTCGATCTGGACCTCGCCGCGATGAGCCGTTCGCAGGGCCGTGGCCTCGGCCTCGACATGGCCGACATGGTGATGCATATGCTTCCCGCTCGCCGCGTCGCGGCAGCCACGCGCCTCGCCTCGGCACTGCCCGCGGTTCGTCTCGACGACGAGGCGGAGTGAGCGGTCGGGCACCGCGCGGGACGCGGTGCCCTCCGGCGCTGGTTACTTCGGAAGGTGCTCGAGCACGAACTCGGCCGCCGAGACCTTGAACTCGCCCGGCGCCTCGACATGCAGCTGCTTCACCACGCCGTCCTCGGCGTACAGCGCGAAGCGCTTGCTGCGCAGGCCCATGCCGAAGGCCGTTGCATCGAGTTCGAGGCCCAGCGCCTTCGTCAGGTTGCCATTGCCGTCGGCGAGCATCTGCAGCCCGTCCGGCACGCTCTGGTGCTTGGCCCAGGCGTCCATCACGAACGCGTCGTTGACCGCCACGCAGGCGACGTCGATGCCACGGGCCTTGAAGGCGTCGAGATGCTCGACGTAGCCCGGCAGGTGCTTGGCCGAACAGGTCGGGGTGAAGGCGCCCGGCACCGCGAACAGGACGAGCTTGCGGCCCGCGAAGACGTCCTGGGTGTTGACGGCCTGCACGCCATCCTTCAAGGCGTTGAACGTGGCGTGGGGGATGGTGTCGCCGATGGCGATGGTCATGGGTGAACTCCGTGGGGAAGGCCGCGAGTGTAGCGGCCACTCGTGACGGCGGCGTCCGAAGGCGGACCCCGCTGCGCGGCATTTTTTGTTGAAGTAAGGTGCGGCGATGGAATTCAAGGACTACTACGCGGTTCTCGGCGTCGAGCCCGGCTCCGGCGAAGGGGAGATCAAGCAGGCGTTCCGTCGGCTGGCCCGGAAATACCACCCCGACGTCAGCAAGGAGAAGGGCGCCGAGGATCGCTTCAAGGCGATCAACGAAGCCTACGAAGTGCTGCGTGACAAGGAGAAGCGTGCGGAGTACGACGCTCTGCGTGCCAGGGGCTATCGACCGGGGCAGGATTTCCGTCCCCCGCCGGGCTACGGCGGGCCGGGCGGCTTCGGCGACGGTTTTGGCGGCGGCCCGGGTGGCGCGTTCAGCGACTTCTTCGAAGCGTTCTTTGGCGCCAAGGCCAGGCAGCGATCAGCCAACGCCGGCGCCGCCGGTGGGGCCGGCCCACGCCCCGGTGCCGGGCCGCGCCCACCGCGCGGCGACCAGCGTCTCGCATTTGCCATTCCACTGGAGACGGCCTACGCCGGCGGAAGCGCGCGGCTCGACGTGGACGGGCGGGAATTCGAGGTCAAGGTGCCGGCCGGAATCCGCGCGGGGCAGGTGATCCGACTGGCCGGCAAGGCGCCGGGCGGCGGCGACCTGTTGCTGGAGGTTGATTTCGCGCCTCACCCGCAGTTCGAAGTGGATGGCCGCAACGTGCTGTTTGTGCTGCCGCTGGCGCCATGGGACGCCGTGCTGGGGACGACCGCGACCGTGCCGACGCTTGGCGGGGCGGTGGAGCTGAAGATCCCCAAGGATTCCGACGCGGGCCTGAAGTTGCGATTGAAGGGCCGGGGCTTGCCAGGCACGCCGCCGGGCGACCAGATCGTCGAGATCGAGATCACCGCGCCGAAGCCCGAGACCGAAGCGCAGCGTTCCCTGTATCGCCAGATGGCGCTGGCCTTCGGGGACAACGTCGCGCCGTGACGTTTAGGACATCATTCGCTTGCGTGATGTTGGCCGCCCTGATGGCGACGGGTCTCGTCGGTTGCGCTTCGGATCCGGAGTCCACGCCCAACGGGTCCTTCGACCGCCCGGGCCTTTCCGGCAGCGTCGGAGCGCAGCCATTCGATCCTGATGTTGCGCTCGACATCGGTCGCGTCGTGCTGGGCAGCCACGAGAGCTTCCTGATGCCCATCGGCGACCTCGCCAATCCGCTGCCGTCCTACCCGGAGCCCCGGCTGGTCGATCGACTGCCGCGCCGGGAGGTTTGCCTCCGCATTGCGGTCGCCGAAGACGGGAAGGTGATGGCCGCGCATGACGTGACCGGCTCGCCCGGCTGCGAGGTGCCAGTGCGGGTCGAGGCTGATTTCGTGGCGGCGGCGATGCGCGCGGCTCGCGCATGGCGTTTCGAACCGGCCGTCCGTTGCATCTTCGGGAGCGCCGCTGAGAAGGCCGCTGCGGCAAACACCGGATGCGCCGGTGCCCGGGAGATTCCACAGGCCGTCAGCCTGCACTATCGATTCGTGTTCGAGCAGAACGAGGGCCGGGGCGCCGTCCGCTTGGCGCGATGAGGCGTTGATGGGCACCTAGAAACGATGAAGCCCCGCGGTGCGGGGCTTATCGGTAGCAAATCGCGTGCGCCCGGAGGCACCGTTGCGCCATCAGCCGCCCAACGCGCCCTGGATGGCCTCGGTCAGCTGCGTGTCAGTGAACGGCTTCGTGATGTAGGCCTTCGCGCCCTGGCGCATGCCCCACACCTTGTCCGTCTCCTGGTCCTTGG
>JAIXTZ010000269.1 GCA_027483745.1 Lysobacteraceae bacterium | reverse complement strand
GCGCATCGGCACGCGCAGGTCGGGGCGCGAGCCCTCGACGTGGATCTTCACGGAGCCGGGGATGGGGCGGGTGACTTCTTCGGAGAGCTGGCGGGTCTTGTCCAGCAGGTCCTTGGCGACGGCATTCATTCAATGGCGCTCTGCTCGGCCCCGGTCGGGGCGTGGGTTGCGGGCAGGAGCGCACGGCGGCGCGTCGAAGTCTCCCTACGGCGGCGTCACCCGCATCAGGTTCGAAGGGTCTTTCTCAGCCCGGCCACGGGCACCCCTGCTTCCGGCGCGCATTGAATCACGGCCCCGGCGGGGCGTCACGCCGGGGGAGGGACCGCTGCGTCACGGCGACGGGCAGCCAAGGCCGCCCGCCGCGCCGCCGAGGCGCTCCAACGTCTCGCCGCGGAACACCCCGCCGCGCACGCCGGCACCCAGCGTCGCCTCGACGCGCGTCCGGATTGAGCCGAAGGCCGGTGCGAAGGTCCGGTCAAGTTCGCCCACCGTTTCACCCCGACGCTCTCCCCGCGGACAGAACAGGCAGGCATTCCGGTAGGCGGCCAACGGCAGCTGCCGGTCTCCAAGGACACTGAACCCCGCCCCCTCGGCCGACAGGTAGCGCGGCTCGCCCCGGGCGTCATGGGTGAACAAACCGTAGAACTCGTAACCAGGCGTGATCCAGAGGCCATAGCCCTCGCCCGCAAACGCCGGGTCGTACCAGAGTCCAGAGAGGTCCCGCGCCACGCCGCGATCGACAGGACAGCCGCGACCGAAATCGAACAGGCGCTGCGAACCAACACGGCCATCGATTTCGAACGACCACACGGGGGCGCCGCCATCGATCACCGAGAGGCTGGCGCGACCCACCTGGGCGAGGCGCTGGCCGCTCGCCCCCATCGCGCTGCGGTAGACCGTCGGCGCCCAGGCGGCGCCGTCGGCCGGGGCTTCGCCCTGCAGGTAAAGCCAGGTGCTCGCCCCGGTGTCGTCGAAGGCGTACCAGATCCCGGACCAATCAGTGCCGGCGCGATCGACCATCAGGCCTTCGCCCGAGCGTCCCGGCGGTGCATAGAGGCCGGGGCGCAGGCGCGACACGAACGCGTCTTCCGCCTGCAGATCCAGCTCGACGGCCACGTCGGCGAGGTCGACGGCAGCGTCGCCGACGCGCACGAACCAACGACCGGCAGCTGCCTCGCGCACCTCGAGGCTCGCCACGCCGTCTTCGCTGCGCGTGCCCAGCGCAGGCACGGGGCCGACGCCGGACGGATCGATCGCGACCGTCCGCTCTGTGCCGTCCGGTGCCGGGGCGCGGTACAGGGCGAGCGTCATCGCCCCGTCAGCCACGGCAGAGACGGTGAACGAGGCCGTGCCCTCGGGCACGTCGAACACCAGGGCGTCGGCGACGCCGCCGACGGGCAGGTCAAAGCGCACGGTGTCGCCATCACGCAGCAGGCGTGGCGCCACCTCGCGCCCCGTCCCGACCAGGGACAAGGGCACCCATCCCAAGGGCGTGCCCGGCTCGCTATCCACGCGGAGCCACGCTTCGCGGACTTCGCCGGGTAGCAGCGCCTGGTCGGTCCACGACAGCCTGAACGCGCCGGAAGCCCCCGCCTCGAGACGGCCCGGCGCCGTCCACACGAGCGGGGATGTGTCCGCGACATCGACGTCGAGCACCTGCAGGCGGGCCTCGATGCGGCGCCCTTCGCGATTGTGCGCGTAGGCCCACCAGCTGCGGCGCTCCTCGGCCGGCACCGTCAGTTCCAGGACACACCGCTCGGCGCCACGCGCGCTCGTCGACGCGCAAGCCACTTCGTCGGACGTGGCGCGTCGATTGCCATCGTCGTCGGTGCCGACATAGAGGTCGACATCGGCCGCATCGGCCTCGAGGTCGATCCGCAGGCGCAGCTCTCGCCCCGCCTCCCCGCCATCGACCGTGAACAAGGTCTGTGCCGCACCACCGCCGGCCCAAGGCTCCAACGGCGTCGCATCGACGGACACCGGGAACGCATAGCGCGAGGTCTTGCCGGCCCCGGTGAGGGTCAAACGCGGCTCCGGGAGCTCCGGCAGTCCGCGCACCGGCACGTCGGCAAAGCCCGCCCCCGCCGACACATCGAGCCGGACCGGCGCGACCGGCAGGATGGCGACCTCGACGTCGGCCTCGACGCAGCGCGCCGACGCTTCGCAGAGCCGGTAGCGGAAACGGTCGGTGCCCACGGCGCCGGGATGCAACCGGTAGCGGAAACGGAAACCGCCGCCGGGGTCGGCCACGACCTCGAGATCGCCGCGCGACGCCGCGGAGACCACGTCGAGGCGCCCCCCCGCGATGCGCGCGGCGTCGAAACGATCATTGGCGAGCACGTCGAGGTCGACGGGCGCCGCGCCCGCAACGATCTCGATGCGGTCCGGGCGCGAGGCCAGCGGTGCCGCGATGCCGTCGCCGGCGAGGCGGACCTCGACCGGCGCACTGCAGCCGTTGTCGTCACAGGCCCGGTACGTGAAGCGGTCCGCGCCGGTGAAACGCTCATCCGGCGTGTAGCTGAAGCTGCCGTCCGGAAAGAGGATCAGCTGTCCCGCGCCGGCCGGTTCGGCGGGCTCGACGAACAGCGAGTCGCCCTCCGCATCGGTGTCGTTGCCGAGCACCCCGGGCGGGCGGACATCCACCGACTCGCCCTGTCGAAAGGTGTAGCGGTCGGGTTGGGCCTCGGGGCGCGCGTTGGCGAACGCTGCCGGCGAAACGAGGACGAGGGCGGTGAAGACGAGGAGCGGACGCATGGCGGGGGCGGGGCGGCGAGACAACGGGGCAGCCCATGGTAGGACCAGCGACCCCGGGGTCCAACCGGTTGCGCGTGAGGATCGCCGCCGGGCCGCCGCAAGAGGCGGGGGAGGGAGCCGGTTCGCGGACGACCCGGCGGCGAATCGCGGGCCGGGGCGCCGGCCCCGGACGACCTCAGTAGCGCGGCGCCGTGTCCGGGGCCTTGATGCGGAACCACGCCGCATAAAGCGCCGGCAGGAACAGCAGGGTCAGCGCGGTGGCGACGATGAGGCCGCCCATGATCGCCACGGCCATCGGCCCGAAGAACACGCTGCGCGACAGCGGGATCATCGCCAGCACGGCGGCGAGCGCGGTCAGCACGATCGGGCGGAAGCGGCGCACGGTCGCATCGACCACCGCCTGGAAGGGCGCGTGGCCCTCGGCGATGTCGTGCTCGATCTGGTCCACGAGGATCACCGAGTTGCGCATGATCATCCCCGAGAGCGCGATCGTGCCCAGCATCGCCACGAAGCCGAAGGGCACCTGCGGGATCAGGAGGAACCAGACGACGCCGATGAGCCCCAGCGGCGCGGTCATCAGCACCATGGCCATGCGCGAGAAGCTGCGCAGCTGCAGCATCAGCAGCGTCACGACGGCGAACAGGAACAGCGGCATGCCCGCGGCCACCGACGCGCCACCGCGCGCGGAGTCCTCCACCGAACCGCCGGTCTCGAGCAGGTAGCCCGGCGGCAAGACCGCGCGGATGTCCTCGAGGGTCGGCAGGATCGCGTTCGTGACGCTGGGCGGCGTGGCGTCCTCCACATCGGCACGCACCGTGACCGTCGGCAGGCGGTTGCGATGCCAGAGGATGCCCGGCTCGAAACCGTACTCGATGCGGGCGATCTGCGAGAGCGGCACGGGCTTGCCACTGGCCGTCGGCACGGCCAGCGAACCGAGCAGCGAGAGGCGAGTGCGCTCCTCTTCCGGCCCACGCAGCAGGATCTCGATGAGCTCGTTGCCCTCGCGGTAGGTGCTCACCGGCGTGCCGGACAACGACCCCTGCAGGAAGGCGGCGACCTGTGCGGAACTCACGCCGAGCGCGCGCGCGCGGTCCTGGTCGATCTCGAGGCGCACCACCTTGCTGGGCTCGTCCCAGTCGAGGTTGACGTTGCGCGCGTTCGGGTTCGCCAGCACCTTCGCCTTCACGGCATTGGCGATGCGCAGCACTTCGTCGGGATGCTCGCCGGAGATTCGGAACTGCACCGGGAAGCCGACCGGCGGCCCGTTCTCGAGGCGGGTCACGCGGCCCTGCAGGTCGGCGAACTCGGTGTCGAGCACGCCCTGCAGCCAATCCTTCACCGCCTCGCGCTTCTCAATGTCCGGCGTGATCAGCACGAACTGGGCGAAGTTGGCCTGCGGCAGCTTCTGGTCGAGCGGCAAGTAGAAGCGCGGCGAGCCGGTGCCGATGTAGGCCACGTAGTTGACGATGTCGGGGTGGCCGTCGAGCTTCGCCTCGAGGCGCTTGGCGGCGGCTTCGGTCGCCACCAAGGAGCTGCCCTCCGCCAGCTCCAGGTCCACCATCAGCTCGAGCCGCGTCGACGACGGGAAGAATTGCTGCGGAATGAAGCGGAACATCGCGACCGAGCCCACGAAGGCCAGCACGGTGACGAGGATCACCGTCTTGCGATGGCGGACGCACCACGCCACCAGCGCGCGGAAGCGCGCGTAGAACGGCGTGTCGTAGGGGTTGTCGTGGTGGGCCGTGTCCGGCGCGACCCACGTCGCGACGACCGGCGGCAGGCGCTTCGCCAGCGACTTCCGGACGGCGCCAATGAACCCGCCGCCGTGGCTGGCGAGCATCTGCTCGCGGTCGGGCAGCAGTTTGTCGCCGAGGTAGGGAATGAAGACCACCGCGACGATCCACGACAGCAGCAGGGCCAACACGACGACCTGGAAGATCGAGCGCGTGTACTCGCCGGTGCTGGAGGCCGCGGTGGCGATGGGCAGGAACCCGGCGGCGGTGATCAGCGTGCCGGTGAGCATCGGGAAGGCGGTGCTCTGCCAGGCGTACGCGGCCGCCTCGAGGCGCCCGAAGCCCTGCTCCATCTTCACCTGCATCATCTCGATCGCGATGATCGCGTCGTCCACCAGCAGGCCGAGCGCGAGGATCAGCGCACCGAGCGAGATCTTGTGCAGGCCGATGCCGAAGAAATACATCGCGGCGAAGGTCATCGCCAGCACCAGCGGGATCGACAGCGCGACCACCAGGCCGGAGCGCCAGCCGAGGCTGAGGAAGCTGACGAGCAGCACGATGAGGACGGCCTCGGCCAGCACCCGCACGAACTCGCCGACCGAGTCGCGCACGGCGGCGGGCTGGTCGCTGACTTTCGAGAGCGTCATGCCGGCCGGCAGGGTCGACTGGATGCGGGCGAACTCGGCCTCGAGCTGTTCGCCGAGCCGGATGATGTCGCCGCCCTTGCGCATCGACACGCCGATGCCGATCGCGTCTTGGCCCATGAAGCGCATGCGCGGCGCCGCTGGATCGACGAACCCCCGCTTCACCTCCGCCACGTCCTGCAGGCGGAACGTGCGGTCGCCGACGCGGATCGGAAACTGGCGGATCGCCTCGGCGGAATCGAAGGCGCCGGAGACCCGCAGCTTCACGCGATCGCTCGGGGTTTCGAAGAAGCTGGCCCCAACCACGGCGTTCTGCTCGTCGATGGCGCGCTGCACGGCGTCGAGCGGCACGCCCAGGGTGGCGAGCTTGGTGTTGGAGAGCTCGATCCAGATGCGCTCGTCCTGCAGGCCGATCAGCTCGACCTTGGCGACGTCCGGCACCCGGTGCAGCTCCAGCTCGATGCGCTCGGCGTAGTCCTTCAACGTCGCGTAGTCGAGGCCATCCGCCTGCAGCGCATAGATGTTTCCGAACGTGTCGCCGAACTCGTCGTTGAAGAAGGGGCCGACGACGCCGGCCGGCAGCGTGTGGCGGATGTCGCCGACCTTCTTGCGCGCGGTGTACCAGAGCTGCGGGAGTTCGGCCGACACCATCGAATCCTTGGCCATGAACAGGACCAGCGATTCACCGGCGCGGGAGTACGAGGTGATGCGCTCGTACTGCCCGGTCTCCATCAGCTTCTTCTCGATGCGGTCGGTGACCTGCGCGGCCACCTCCTCCGCCGTGGCGCCCGGCCACATCGTGCGGACCACCATCACCTTGAAGGTGAACGGCGGGTCTTCCGATTGGCCGAGGCGCTGGTAGCTGAAGACGCCGACGATCGCGAGCACGATCATCGCGTAGAGCACCAGGACGCGGTTCTTCAGCGCCCAGGCGGAGAGATTGAAATCGAAGGCCATCGCCGCTTACCCGGCGATCGCGGCGTCGAGCCGGTCGGCGCCCGAGTGCAGGGCGGCGCTGGCGTCGTCGGCCATGGCGGGCTCGGCGCCCGCGTCAATGCGCACCGGACGGTTGTCGCGGTCGACCGGCTTCACGGCATCGTTCTCGCGCAGCAGGTGCACGCCGCTGATCACCACCCAATCGCTGGCATCAAGCCCACCGGAGACAGGCACCTCGGTCTCGGTGTAGGCGCCGGCCTGCACGGGCACGCGCTTCACGCGCTGGCCGTCGGCATCGAGCACCCACACGGCCGCCTGGCCATCGGCCTGCACCAGCGCCGACAGCGGCACGCTGAGGGCCGGGGTCGCGGCATTGGCCGCGTAGACGCGAGCGCTCTGGCCAAGCTCGACGCGCACGCCTTCCGGCAGGACGAGCGCCACGCGCGTGGCATAGGTCCGCGCCTGCGGGTCGCCGGCCGGCGAAATCTCGCGGATCGTGCCCGGCACGCGCTCGCCCGGCGCAGCCCACAGCTCGACCAGCACCTCCTGGCCCACCTTGAAACGCGCCACGTCGGCCTCCGGCAAGGCAATCGCGACTTCACGCTCGCCGTCCTCGGCCAACCCGAACGCGGTCTGTCCCGCCGCGACGATCTGCCCGGCTTCGATGTTGCGGAGCGCAATCACGCCATCCGCGTTCGCCCGCAGCACGCCATACGCGGCCTGGTTGCCCGCGACATCCAACTGCGCACGGGCCTGGGCGACGCGCGAGTTCGCGGCGTCGAGGGCGCTCTTGCGGGCGTCGAACAACGAGCGGCTGACCAGCTGGCGCTGGAACATCACCTCGATGCGTTCAAATTCGGCCGCGGCCAGCCGGGCGTCGGCCTCGGCCGCGGTGAGCTGGGCCTGCGCGGCGTCGCGGCTCAAGCGCAGGTCCTGCGCGTCGAGCTCGGCCAGCGGCTGTCCGGCCACCACGCGGTCACCCACGTCGACCAGCCGCTTCGCGACCTTGCCGCCTACGCGGAACGCCAAAGGCGTTTCGTGGCGGGCGCGGATCTCGCCGGCGAAGGCCTGCACGGCACCCGCGGCTGGCGTGGGCTGCTGCACGAGCACCGGGCGCGCCGGGGGTGCGGCGTCCTCGGCGTTGCCACAGGCACTGAGCAGGCCCGCGGCCAGCAGCAGGGGCGCCAGCCGGAGCGCGGCGCGGGAGAACGGACGGACGGGGCGGCGGGCGGGCATCAGGACGACCACAATTCATGAACTCATCGGTATGGTATATTTCGTGAACTCCCGAGTTCAATAAATTTCTTGTGACGATCAAGGCCCGCCCCGGTGCCCCCGGGCGCCCGAAAGACCCCGAGAAGCGCGCCGCCCTGGTGGAGGCCGCCGGCGAGCTGTTTTGCCAGCACGGCTTCGAGGCGGTGAGCCTCGAGGCCATCGCGCAGGCCGCCGGGGTTTCCAAGCTCACGATCTACAGTCACTTCGGCGACAAGGAAGGCCTGTTCACGGCCGCCGTCGAGGCGCGCTGTGCCGACCAGCTGCCCCATGGCCTGTTCGAGTACTCGGAGGCGCTGCCGGTGGCCGAGGCGCTTCGGCAGATCGGCCTGGGCTTCGTCGACCTCGTCTACAGCGACGACGCCGTCCAGCTGATGCGGATGATGGCCGCCCAGGCGGCCCAAGCCGGGCAATCCACCCGCCTCGCCCAGCTCTACTTCCAAGCCGGCCCGAAGCGCGCGCTCGAGGAGATGGAGGGCTTCCTCGCCGTCGCCCGCGAGCGCGGCGAGCTCGCCGTGGACGACATCCGCCTCGCCGCGGCGCAGTTCTTCGTGCTGCTCAAGGGCCTCCAGCACTTCCGCATCCTGCTGGGGCTGGAGCCCGCCCCCGCGCCGGCCTCGCGCGCCGCCCACGTCGACCGCTGCGTCGCGCTGTTCCTGCGCGCCCACGCGCCGGCAGGCGCCTCCCGACCATGACCTAAAGTCGCGGTGACCTTCGTCACTGCCCTGGCACGCCCCGCTCCGGCACTGTAGCCATCGCCAGCGGGGCCAGCCCGTACACTATGCGGCCCTGTTCCCGAGGACGTCCGACCATGACCATCGACTTCAACCAGGCCCGCCACGCGATGGTCGAGCAGCAGGTCCGCCCCTGGGAGGTCCTGGATCGCCGCGTGCTCGACGTGCTCGGCGACGTCAAGCGCGAGGACTTCGTGCCGGCCACGCACCGCAAGCTGGCCTTCGCCGACCTCGCGCTGCCCCTCGGGCACGGCGAATTCATGCTCAAGCCCGTCCTCGAAGGCCGCCTGCTGCAGGCGCTGGACGTCGCCCCGACCGACGAAGTGCTCGAGATCGGCGCCGGCAGCGGCTTCCTGACCGCCTGCCTGTCGCGTCTCACGCGCTCGGTGCAGGCCATCGAGCTGCATGCCGATTTCGTCGCCGAGGCGCAGCGCCGCCTGCAGGTGCTCGAAGTGGCGAACGTGCGCCTCGAACAGGCCGACGCCGCGACGTGGGACACCTCGCTGCGCTTCGACGCCATTCTCGTCGGCGGCGCGGTCGCGGCCACGCCCGAGCGCTTCCTGCGCTGGCTGAAGCCGGGCGGCCGCCTCGTCCTCGTCCGCGGCGCGTCGCCGGTGCAGGAGGCGATCTGCCTGCGCAATGACGCCGCTGGCCCGCGCATCGAAAGCCTGTTCGAAACCGACATTGCCTACCTGCGCGGCTTCGCCCCGGAAGCGCGCTTCACCCTCTGACCGTTCGACCGAAGGAAGCCCCATGCGCCTGCGTCCCCTTGCCCTTGCCCTGCTCGCCGCCGGCCTCGCCGTGCCGGCCAGCGCCGCCGACCTCTTGCAGGCCTACGAGCTGGCGCGCAAGGGCGACCCGCAGCTGGCCGCCGCCGAGGCGCGCGCGGCCGCGGCGCAGGCGGGCGTCTCGCAGACACGCGCTGCGCTGCTGCCGCAGGTGAGCGGGCAGGCCAGCCTCAGCGACAGTCAGGGCGACAGCACGTCGATCGGCTCGCAGCCTGACCCGGACCGTCCGGGCGAAGTGATCTTCGGCGAGGCCACGGGGGAATCCGACACCCGCACGCGCACCTACGGCATCAACGTGCGGCAGTCGATCTACGACCGCGCCGACTACACCCGCCTGAAGGCCGCCAGGGCGCAGGCCGCGCAGGCCGAGGCGCAGCGCGTCGCCGCCGAGCAGGCGCTCGGCGTCCGCGTGGCTCGCGCGTACTTCGACGTGCTGACGGCCATCGAGTCGCTGGCCTCGGCGCGCGCGCAGGAAGCCGCGGCGAAGCGCCAGCTCGACCAGGCGGAGACGCGCCTCGAGGTCGGCCTCGCGCCGATCACCGACGTGCACGAGGCCCGCGCCAGCTACGACGGCGCCCGCGCCAACGCCATCAGCGCCGCGACGCGCCTCGACGACGCCCGCGAAGCCTTGGCCGAGATCACCGGCGAGCCGACGGGCTCGCTGAAGGGCCTCGGCACCGATTACCAGCCGAAGCTCGACGACACCGAAGGCCTGCAGGCCTGGGTGGACAAGGCACTGGCCGAGAACCCGGCGCTGCAGGCCGCCGCGCTGGCCCTCGACGCCGCCGAAGCCAACGTCTCGACGGCGCGCGCCGGCCACCTGCCGACGCTCGAGCTCTCCGGCGGACTCAATGATTCGTCCACCTGGGGTTCGCGCAGCAACGGCAGCTTCAGCTTCCCGGCGAACGGCGCCTCGGACGGCCACAGCGTCGGCATCACGCTGACGGTGCCGATCTTCAGCGGTGGAGCCGTGCAGGCCGGCGTGCGCTCGGCCCTCGCCAACCGCGACGCGACGGCCGAGCAGCTCGAGCAGGAGCGCCGCAGCGTCACCCGACAGACCCGCAACGCCTACCGCTCACTCGCGGCCGGTGCCGCCGAAGTCGAAGCCCGCCGCCTGGCGGTGGTCTCGGCCAAGGCTGCGCTGGAAGCCGGCGAAGCCGGCCTCGAGGTCGGCACCCGCACCGTCGTCGACGTGCTGCTCGCGCAGCAGACCCTCTTCGCGGCGCAGACGCAATTCGCCCAGGCGCGCCACAACTTCCTCGTCAACGAGCTCTCGCTGAAGCAAGCCGCGGGCAGCCTGACGCCGGACGACATCGAGGCGGTTAACCGCCTCCTCAACACCGACGCCGAGGCCTCGCTCGACGCAACGAAGTAAACGTCGGGGCCCGATTCGGGATCGAGGGAGGCGGCCGCGAGGCCGCCTTCGTCGTTTCAGGGCGACGGAAAGCCGGCCACGTCGTCGATCACCGCCAAGGTCCGCTGCAGGGCGCCGCGCTCGCGGTCGATGCGCTGCCGCCCCGCCCGGCCGCGGGCCCGCGCCTTCTCCGGGTGCTCGACCAGCCATTGCACGGCAGCCGCCAGCTGGGCGGCATCCGCGACGATTTCCAGCGCACCCACCTCCTTCAGCAACGCGGTGATCTCGGCGAAGTTGAACGTGTGGGGGCCGCTCAGCACCGGCACGCCGAGGGCGGCGGGCTCGAGCAGGTTGTGGCCACCGATGTCGCAAAGGCTCCCACCCACGAAAGCGACGTCGCCGGCCGCGAGGAAGCCCGGCAGCTCGCCGAGGCTGTCGATCAGGAAGACGGCACAGCGCGCGTCCGGCGCGCGCTCGACGCTGCGCCGGCGCAGGTCGAGCCCCGCGCCGCGCACGCGATTGGCCACCGCGTCGAAGCGCTCGGGATGTCGCGGCGCCCACAGCAGCAAGGCCTCGGGATGCATCTCGCGCAGGCGCAGGTGCGCTTCGAGCACCGCCCCCTCCTCGTCGGCGTGCGTGCTCGCCGCCACCCAGGTGGGCCGTCCGCCGCCGGCCTTCCGCCAGCCGACCGCCTCGTCGAGCGAGGCCTTCGGCAGCGGCTGGTCGAACTTCAGGTTGCCGGTCACTTCGATGCGCGCGCCGTCGCCGGCGAGCACGCGGAAGCGCGCGGCATCGGCCTCCGACTGCGCGGCGACGCGCCGCACGCCGGAGAGTGCCAGCCGGATCAGCGGCCCCATCCAGCGATAGCCCCGCAGCGAGCGTTCGGACAGCCGGGCGTTCGCGATCACCACCGGCACGTCGGCACGCGCGCAGGCGACGAACAGGTTCGGCCAGAGTTCGGTCTCGATGACGACGGCGAGCGCTGGGCGCACGCGCTCGAGGAAGCGCCGCACCATGCCGTGCAGGTCGTAGGGCAGGTAGACGTGGTGCACGGAATCGCCCCACAGCGACCGGACGCGGGCCGAGCCGGTGGGCGTGATCGTGGTGATCAGCAGCGGGCGCCCGGGATGGCGCTGGCGCAGCGCATTGACGAGGGGGATCGCGGCGTTGACCTCGCCGACCGAGACGGCATGCACCCACAGGGCGCCCGGCGGCAGCTCGGGCAGCGCGTCGAGCTGCGCATAGCGCTCGCTCCAGCGCAGCAGGTACTCGCGCTGGCGCAAGCCCCGCCACACCAGGTGGTAAAGCGTGACCGGCACCAGCAGCCACAGCAGGGCGGAATAGAACGCCAGCAGCAGGCGCCGGCCAAGGCTCAAGGACATGCGCGGAAGGGTAGCAGGGGCGCGCTTACAATCCGCGCATGACCGATGCCGCCTCTTCCCCGCCGACACCCCGGACGCTCGCCCTTTGGCATCCGCGCCACTGGGCGACGTGGATCGGCGTGGCGCTTGGCTGGTGCGCGGCGCGCACGCCCGCGCGGCTGCAGCGGTGGGCGGGACGCGCGCTCGGCCCGCTGCTCTGGCATGCCCTGCCCGCGCGCCGCCGGGTGGTCGAAGCGAACCTCGCGCTCTGCTTCCCCGCCTTGGACGAGGCCGCACGCCACGCGCTGGCGCGCGAGAACCTCGCGCAGACCGGGCTCGGCCTGTTCGAGTTCCTGCGCGCCTGGTGGGGCCGCGTTTCGGAGGGCTCGCCGCGATACGCCGTGGAGGGCCTCGAGCACCTCGAGGCACTTCGCGCGCAGGGCCGCGGCGTGCTGCTGGTGTCGGCGCATTTCGTGCACCTCGAGCTCTGCGCACGCCTGCTCTGCCGGCACGTGCCGGTGGCCGGCATGTACCGGCCGCATGGCGACGCGGCGATGGAATGGGCGGTGAAAGCCGGCCGGTTGCGCTACGCCTGCGCGATGTTCGCGCGCGACGAGCTGCGCCCGGCGCTGAAGCACCTGAAGGGCGGCGGCATCCTGTGGTTCGCGCCCGACCAGGAAAGCCGCCGCGGTGACAGCGTGTTCGTGCCGTTCTTCGGGCGGCCCGCCTGGAGCCTCACCTCGACGCACCAGCTGGCGCGACTCTCGGGCGCAGCGGTGTGCCCGTTCTTCCACGAGCGCCTCGCCGACGGCAGTTACCACTTGGAGGTTCAGGCGCCGCTGGCCGATTTCCCGTCGAAGGACGCCACCGTGGACACCGCGCGGGTGATGGCGGCCCTCGAGGCGATGATCCGCCGCGCGCCGTCGCAATACCTGTGGCTGCACCAGCGCTTCAAGACCCAGCCCGAAGGCGACCGCGGCGACGCCTACCGCGCGTAGGGCGAACCCTCGCCCGGTGGGCGCGTCTTGAAACGGCGATGCACCCACAAGTACTGGTCCGGGGCCTCGCGCACCGCGGCCTCCAGCACGGCCATGTAGTGCGCGGCGAAGGCCGCCGGATCGTCGAGTCGATCATCGAGGCCCGGGTCGGCGATGCGCACGCGGTACCGGCCATCCGCACCGCGCGCCATCGACAGGAAGCGAACGACGGCGCGACCCGCGCGCGCCAGCTGCGGCGTGCCTGCGAAGGTGGCGGCCGGTACGCCGAAGAAGGGCACGAAGGCGTGGCCCTCGCGGAAATCCTGGTCGGCGGAGTACACCAGCCGGCCGCCGCTGCGCAGATGCCGGGCCATGCCGCGGGCATCGAACTTGCCCACCGTCGGGCCGAGTCGGCGAGTGCGCGCCGCATCGAGCAGGCGCTCGAGGCAGGGATGGCGGCGGTAGCGCCGCACCACGCCGCCCACCGGCGCGCCCAGCGCTTCGGCCACGAAGCGCGTCGCCAGCTCGGTGTGCATCAGGTGCCCCGTGAGCAGCAGCACGCCCTGCCCTCTTGCAGCAGCGGCGCGCAGGTGCTCCAGCCCCTCGACCTCGGCGAGGCCAGCGAGCGTGGCGGAGGGCGCGAACCAGGCGCGCAGCAGCTCGAGCAGGGCCAGGGCCAGCGACTGCTGGTGCTCGCGAAGCCGCTGCGCGCGTGCCTCGGTGGACTCGTCGGCGAAGCACAGCGCGAGGTTCACCCGCGCCACCCGCCAGCGCTTGCCGAGCAGCGGGCGGAGGCCCCATGAGAGGGCGCGGCCGAGGGCGAGCGTGGGCCGCTGCGGCAGCCGCGCGAGGACGACGGCGGCCGCGCCGATGGCGTGCCAGCCGAAACAGCGCGGCGCCGTCATGCCGCGGGCGTTTCGCCAGGCTCGCGGCACAGCAGCGCGCCCGCATACAGCGCGGCGAGCAGCAGGGTCACGCCACCCCAGAAGGTGGAGTAGAACGCGAGGTGCGTGTTCAGCGGGAAGACCGTGACCAGCAGCGCGAGCGCCGGCCCCGACGCCCGTTCGCGCGCCGCGGGCGAGGCGAAGCGCCAAGCGCGCAGGGCGATCGCGACGGCCGCGAGCCACAGCACCAGGCCGACGAGGCCCGTCTCCGCCAGCACCTCGAGCACGATCTGGTGGGCGTGGAAGGCCCCGGCCCGGCCCCATTCGACGAACTGGTCGTCGGGCGCCGCGTAGGCCTTGTAGGCGCGCTGGAAGTTGTCGGTGCCGACGCCGGTGAACGGATGGTCCAGGATGATCCGGGCCGTGGTCTGCCACAGCACGAGCCGGCCGGACAGCGCGAAGTCGACGCCCTCCTCCTCCATCTGAAGGGCTTCGAGCGTGCGTTCGACGCGCGGGCCGAGGAAGGCGCTGGTGCTGGCGACGACGATGGTCAGCAGGCCACCGATGAGCAGGCCGGCACCCGTGCGCTTCCATCCCCAATGGCGCAGCCCGGTGACGAGCAGGGCGAGCCCAAAGCTGACCCAGGCCGCTCGAGCGCCGGCCAGCAGGATCACGACGCCGAGCGCGCCGGCCACGACGAGCCAGGGCAGCACGCCGCGCTTCGCCGCCGGCAGCAGGACGAAGGGCGACAGCGTCGCCAGCACGAGGCCGAGTTTCAGGTTGTCGGCGCCGAAGATTCCGGAGAGCCGGTCCGCGACGGCCGGCCCGCCGAGGCTGTGGCCGGTCGCGGCCTGCACCAGGCCGTCGAGGGTCCACACGGCGACCAGCACCGCGATGCCGATGCCGACGACCCGCGCGCCGCGCGCCGTGGAGACCGCCATCGCCGCCAGCCAGAGGAAGGGCAGGTAGCGCAGGTCCTTGGCCGTCTCGACGGCGGTGTTCGTCGGATCGAGGGCGAGCGGAATCGACAGCAGCTGAGGCAGCCAGTAGCCGCAAAAGAGGATCGTCGTGAGCGCCCAGGCCTCGTGGCTCAGCACGCGCAGCGCGCCGCGGAAGCGCACGGCCCACATCAGGCCGAAGCCGAGCAGCGCCCCGAGCGAGAGCACGGCTTCGGCAACGCCGCGCCACGGCCAGCAGGCGACCTGCAGCAGCACCCACCAGGGCGCCAGCCGGGCGAGTCGATCAACCAGCGAGTCGTGCATACGTGTCGAGGGTGGCCTGCTGCATGGCCGCCAGAGTGTAGGGAATGCGCGCCGGCGCGGCCGGTGCCTCGGAAAGCAAGGCCGCGGCGCGCTGCGCCAAGGCCGCGTCGTCGCCGAGGGCCACGGCCCCCGTGGGCTGCAGCGCCGCGAGCTGTTCGCCGACACCGCCGTGCGCCCAACCGAGCACCGGGGCGCCCACCGAGAGGGCTTCGATCACCGTGCGCCCAAAGGCCTCGGGCTTGCGCGAGAGCTGGAGAACGAGGTCGCTGGCCGCGTAGGCACGGACGACGTCGCTGCGCGGCGGCGACACCCGAAGCGCCGAGTCGACGCCGCGCGCGGCCGCCAAGGCGCGCAGTTCTGCGAGGTAGGCCTCGCGACCCGGCTCGTCGGTGCCGAGCAGCCACAGCGCCGCCGGCACGCCTTGCGCGCGAAGGTCGGCCACCAGCGCGATGGCGTCGGCATGGCCCTTGAGCCGCGTGCCGCGTCCGGGCATCAGCAGCAGGCGGGTCTCGTCGGGCAACGCGAGTTCCGCGAGCACCGCCGCACGCGAGGCGGGGTCGGGCCGGGGCCGGCGCGGGAACTGCCCGGGATCGACGCCGCGCGGGATCACCACGAGCCGTAGCGAGGCTTCCGGCCAATGGGTGAGGACGTAGTCGCGCACCGTCTCCGACACGCAGATCACCGCCTCGCCGCGGGTCATCACGCCGCTGTAGCGGCCGGGCGAATTGAGCCCGTGCACGGTGGTGATGAAGCGCGGCCGCGGCGACAGGCCGCGCAGGGCACCCAAGGCCACCCAGGCGGGCAACCGCGAGCGGGCGTGGACGATGTCGGGTTGGAGTGTCTGCAGCAGCCGGCGCAGCGCGAAAACGGTGAACGGCGTGGCCAGCGACTTCGCGCCGATGCGCAGCGCATGGTGCGTGCTGCCGCCTCGTTCCAGCTCGGGCACGAGCCGGCCTCCCGCGGAAACGACGTGCGACGCATGCCCGGCCGCGACGAGGGCCGATGCGATCTCGAGGGTGGAGCGCTCGACGCCGCCCGCGTTCAGGGCCGGCAGCAGTTGGACGACGGTGAGGCGGCGCAAGGCCGGGCCCCAGGCGTCAGTCGGCGAGGACGTACTTGGCGCCGCAATAGGGGCAGATGGACGTGCCGCCTTCGTTCTCGATCGGCAGGTAGACGCGCGGGTGCGAGTTCCAGAGCTTCATCTCGGGCGTCGGGCACGAGAGCGGCAGGTCGGCGCGCTTCACGGAATAGACGCGCTCGGTGTTGGCGGCCTTCTGGGCGGTGGCGTCAGTGCGGAGCATGGGCGCGGGCTCGAACGGCGAAGACGCGCATTCTAGCCCGGCGCGGCCCCGGCCGCCCGCCCTCAGGCCGGCAGCTCGACCACCAGCAGGTCGGCCCCGTACGAGGACACCAGCGCGAACCCGGACTCGTCGGCCACGCCCAGCCCGTCGCCGGCGCGGAGGAACTGGCCGCGATGGGCCAGTTCGCCCCCGATCACCTCGACCCAGCAGGCCGAACCGCGCGTCGCCGGCACGGCGAACATCGCACCCGGGACGATCGATTCGCGACGCACCGTGGCGGCGGCACCCCAAGGCAGCAGGGCCTCGGCCGGCGCCGCGATGCGCGATCCCCCGATGCCCGACGTGGCCACGGCCTGCGCCGGCGCGGCATTGCTGTGCGTGGGCTGCACCCAGAGCTGCAGCAGGCGCAGGGTGGCGGCCGCGTCGAGGTTCGCCTCGACGACGTCGACGCCGGCGCCCGCGCCGAGCCGATGCCATTGGCCGGCCGCCACCGTGCCGGAATCACCGGCCTGCGACTGCACGCCGTAGCTGCCGGCGAGCACGAGGGTGAGCACCTCCATGTTGGCGCGCCGCGCCGCCGGCAGGCGCGCACCGGGCGCGAGCTCGACGCGGTTCAACACGCGCAGCGCGTGGAAGCCGAGCCAGTCGCGGTCGAAGGCGCTGCCGTGGCTGAAGGCGGCGGTGCCGGACAGGCCGGGATCGACGAGGCGGCCGCGCTCGGCGGCGGGACGGAAGACGATGGGCATGCGTGGATTGTGCCGCAGAAACGACGACGGGCCCGAAGGCCCGTCGCGTTCGCGCGAGTTGTGCGGCGCTTACTGCGCCGGCAGCTCGCGGTTGAACTCGGTCTCGATGCGGATCTTCACTTCCGCGCCGACGGCCGGGGCGTACTTGTCGAAGCCCCACTGCGTGCGATCGATCGTGG
>JAIXTZ010000048.1 GCA_027483745.1 Lysobacteraceae bacterium | reverse complement strand
GGCTGGATGCCGCTGATGCGGTTGCGGTAGACCACCACGCTCACCGGTTCGGAGCGCGTGCCGGTCTTCGGGTCGAACACCCGCACGTTGCGGATGCGGACGGGGTGATCGTAGCAGTGGGCGACTTCGGCCTGCATCGCGACGAAGCGCTCTTCGCTGAGTTCGATGGCCAGCTGGCGCAGGCGTTCGGCGTCGGCCTCGAAGCCTTCGCGGATCACCAGGCTGCGGCCGCCGGACAGCACGGCGAACAGGTCGCCGTCGGCTTCGACCAGCAGGTGCGTCGGGTCGAGGTCGAGGCCGGAGAGCGTGACGCGCTGGACGGTCTGCTTCGCGTCGCCGCTGCCGACCTCCAGCGTGTCGCCCTTCTCCAGCCGCAGTTCGCCGCCGGGGAGGGTGGCGATGCGGCCGTCGGCATCGGCCATCAGCGCGCGGGCATACACGCCCAGCGCCCACGGCGTGCCGCTCTGGCCGATGTACAGCGCGTCGGTGGCGTTGGCCGCCTCGCCGGCGCCCACGGCGTCCTTCCACGTGGCCTTGCCATCGACGAGGCTGAAGCGCTCATCGACCTTGCTGCCGAAGGTGGTCGCACCGCTGATCGTCCAGTCGACCGGCAGGCCGGCCTCGGAGAGGCGCAGCGTCTCCTTCATCGTCGGGCCGCGGCCGTTGTCCTTGACGTCGTAGTCGACGCTGACGGTGTCGCCGTCGATGGTGGCGTGCAGGTGGCCGATGGTGGCCTCGGGCGCCAGCACGACGTAGCGCTGGGTCTCGGCGGCCTCGGCCGTACCGAGCGCGAGGGCGAGGGCAGCGAACAGCAGGGTCGATCGCATGGCGTGGTGTCCTCCCGTGGAGGCCGCACTGTACCCTTCCCGCCGATGACGCGCGCCGCTCCAGCTTCGAAGACTGCCCTCGTGTTCCGCGGGGGGCTCGCGCTTTTGGCGGCCGTCGCGCTGGCATGGATCGTGTTCGCCCTCGTCGTGCGGCCGTCGAGTGACCGCGACTGGGTGCCCGACCAAGCCCGCATGCCGACCGCCACGATGGCGGGCGATGAACTGCGGCTGGCGAACGTCCGTAACGCGCGCTACCGCAGCACGTCCGACTTCGATCTCCGTTGGGAGGCCCGCGACTACCGGCTGGATGACGTGGAAAGCGCCTGGTTCATCGTCGAACCCTTCGCGGATTGGCGCGGCCCGGCGCACACCTTCGTGAGCTTCGGCTTCCGCGACGGCGGGCACCTCGCGATCTCCGCCGAAGTGCGCAAGGAAGTGGGCGAAACCTATTCCCCGCTGGCGGGCCTGTTCCGGCAATACGAACTGATGCTGGTGCTGGGCGACGAGCGCGACCTGATCGGATTGCGGGCGGCGCATCGACGCGACCCGGTCCACCTGTACCGCTTGCGGGCGACGCCGACGCAGGCGCGGGCACTGCTGGTGGCGCTGCTGGAGAAGGCCAACGCGCTTGCCGAACGACCGGCGTTCTACAACACGCTGTCGGCGAACTGCACCACGACCATCGTCGATGCCGTCGATGCGCTGGCCCCCGGTACCGTCCCGATGAGTTGGCAGACCCGGCTGCCCGGCTACAGCGATGACCTCGCGTTCGACCTCGGGCTCATCGACACCGACCTGCCGCGCGACGGCTACCGCGAGGCGCACCGCATCGACGGCCTCGCCCGCGAGGCCGAGGCTGCCGGGCTGGAGGGCAAGGCCTACTCCGCGGCGATCCGGTCGCGCTGGGCGGGATCGACCACGAGTTCGGCCAGCCGGTAGCCGCGGGCTTCGGCCCGTTGGCGGATGCGCTCGAACAGGGCGGGGTCGAGCGTGGTTTCGCGCGCGAGGATCCACATCGCGCCCTGCTTCGGCCCGCCGACGACCGCCCAGCCGTAGCCCGGGTCGAGGTCCACCACCCAGTAGTCGGCCCAGACCATCGGCAGCCAGCCCAGCCAGCCGGGGGCGAAGCGTACTTCCAGCGCCCCGCCGTCGCCGGCCCGACGCGCGGCGCCGGTCGATTCGATCATCCCGTCATCGGTGCGGCAGGCGTTGCGGACTTCGATGCTGCCGTCCGCGCGCAAGGTGTACGTGGCGGTGGTGTCGCCAATGCAGTTCCGCTGGAAGAACATCGGCAATCGGGCCACTTCGTGCCAGCGCCCGGCGTAGCGTTCGAGGTCCAGCGCCTCGACCGGGGCGTTCGCAGTGCCGGAGGGGAGGGCGGCGGGCATGGCCCCCGCCGCGGCTTCGGCGTGCGCGGTGAGCGGCAGGCCGAGGGCGAGGATCGCGCCGAGAAGAGCAGGGCATCGGAACATGGGGCGGATCCTCGGGTTCGGAGTCCCGGAGCCTGCGCCGCCGCGCGTACAAGTGCCGTGCAGGCGGCGAGGACGATTGAGCCGAGGTGGGGGCTTCGGGCATCGTTCGCCCATGGACCTGCCCACCGCACTCGGCCTCGGCGCCGCCTTCCTAACCAGCGTCGCCTTCGTGCCCCAGGTGGTGCGGAACTTCCGCCGCAAGCACGTCGACGACCTCTCGTTCTCGACCTTCGGCACCTTCACGCTCGGCGTGCTGCTCTGGCTGGTGTACGGCCTGATGATCGACAGCCTGCCGATCATCCTCGCGAACGTCTTCACCCTCGGGGTGAACGGCCTGAACCTCTGGCAGATGTGGGCCTACCGCAAGCCGGCCCCTCCCGCGACTTGACGCGACGGCGACGCCGCGCACGACGAAGGTCACCCGCAGGCGGTACGCTCCGCAGCCTGAGTCCCCTGGAGGAGCCTTCGATGCGCATCACCCGCCTTGCCCTTGCCGCTGCCCTGCTCGCCGCGCTGCCCGCCGCCGCCTTTGCCGAAGAGGTCGCCGAGGGAGCGTTGCAGCTCACCGACAAGCAGACCTTCCTGCTGCCGATCGACGAGCCGGGCAACCGCCTGCCGGAGTACCCGGCCGAGGTGCTGGCGCAGCAGCAGGTGCCGTCGCGCGCCATTTGCATGCGCGTCGACATCGACGAGGAAGGCGCGGTCAGCTACACCGGCCCGCTGGTCCGCGAGCCGGAGTGCCCGGCGGTGACGGAACTGAGCAAGCAGTTCGTCGATGTCTCGGTGGCGGCGCTGTCGAACTGGCGCTTCGAGCCGGCCGTCGTCTGCACCTTCCGCACCAAGGACGCGAAGGAAGCCGCCGGCATGAGCTGCGAGGGCGGCCGCGAGAGGCCGCAGGCCACCAGCCTCACCTTCCGCCTGCTGTTCAACCAGGTCGACGGCAAGGGCGTCGTGCTGCTGCAGCGTGGCTGATAAGCCCGGCACCCCGTTCATCCTGCAAGGCTGGCGCACGCGGGAGCTGCGCTTCGCCGAGGGCACGGCCCAGAGCCGCATGTCGCGCTGGGCCCCCCATCGCCTCGTGGTGGATTACACGCGGACGATGCTCGGTGCGCTGGCCGTGGTGCCGGCGCCCGGGCGCATCGCGATGGTCGGCTTGGGGGGCGGCTCTCAGGCGAAGTTCCTGCACCGCCACCTTCCGGCCGCGACGCTTGAGGCCATCGAAATCAACCCCGCGGTGATCGCCCTGCGTCGCCGTTTCCGCATCCCCGACGATGACGCCCGCTTCCGCGTGGTGGAAGCCGACGCCGCCGAATGGCTGAAGACCCAGGCCGTGTCGATCGACCTGCTGCTCGTCGATGGCTACGACACCAGCGGCATCCCGGCCGCGCTGTCGACCCAGCGTTTCTTCAACGACTGCCGTGCCGCCCTGCGCCCCGGCGGCGTGGCCGCCCTCAACCTGTACGACACCGCGCACGCCGAGCACCGGCACCGGCTGCAGGTCGCGTTCGGCGCCGCGAACGTGGCGGTGGTCGAGGAAGCGCGGCAGAGCAACCGCGTGGCCTTCACGTGGGTGGGCCCCTTGGCGCCGGCCGACGTGGCGCCCGCGCTGTCGCGGGCGGGGCAGCGTGAATTGCGGGAGGCGCTCGCCGCGGTGCGGGCCCGGGTTCAAGGGCGCTAAACTGCGCGCCCGCCGCCGGGTTCCCCGGCCGCGGGCCGAATCGAGGAACCGCCGTGAACACGCCCCTGGTGCGCCAGCCCGAACCCCCGAAGCCCGAAGCCCTGCGGCTGGAACAGAAGCGCGCGGGTGCGAAGACGTTCTTCGATTTCGGCGAGGAGTCGCTGCGCTACGGCTTGGACGACGGCAGCGCTTCGCGCACCTGGACCATCGAGTACGCCGAGCTCTCCGTGGAGCGCGAGCGTTTCGTCGAGCGCAATACGTGGTGGCGCAACGTCGGCGCGATCTGGGTCGTGCTTGGCGCGGTGCTCACATCGATGGACTGGGCGAAGACGCAGGTGTTGGGGCTGTCGATCTGGCTGCCGCTCGGTGCCGGCTGTCTCGTCTGGTACGCGATGCGCATCCGCCGCTTCATCGTCGTGCCTTCGCCGCGCGCGAACGTTCTGGTGATCGATGACGCTTCCGCGGCCGCCATCCTGGCCGAGATCGATCGTCGCCGTGCCGCGCAGCTGCGTGACCGCTTCGACTACCTCAGCCCGGACGAGAGCCCGGAGCAGCAGCGCCATCGCGTGCTCTGGCTGCAGCGGCAGGGCTCGCTCGACGACCACGAGGTGTCGGCGCGCCTGCTGCAGATCGACCTGATGGCGCAGAGCCCCTCAGCGGACCCGCGGCAGGGCGAGCGCGACGAGTAAGGCCGCGCCGCAGGCCACGAAGGCGAGGTAGTGCGTGTTGAAGTCGCGGAGCGCGTAGGCCGCGAGGCCGTAGCCGGCCCAAGCGAGGCCGAGGGGTAGCAGGGTCGCCCCGTGTAACGGCTGGTCGCGCCACGCCCGCCAAGCTTGCGCGCCGACGATGGCGCCACTGGCCAGCATCATCACCGTGCCGAACGCCCAGGCGCTGCCGATGGCGCCGACGAGGCGCGCGTCGGCCCCCAGCGCCACCAGCCCCTCGCGGAAATGCGGCCACGCCCCGAGGGCATGGGGCAGGCTGCACAGCGCCATGCCGAGTGCGGCGAGGGCAAGGACGAGCGGGGTGGCGCGACGGCGGGGCGGCATGGATGGAAGGGCTTGGGGCAGGCCGGCAGCATAAGCGCCGGGATCGGTGTTCAATAGCCGGGCTGCGGCGTCGCAGCCTTCCCCCGGAGTGCCGACATGATCAGGACACCCGCCTCATTTGCGGCCGTGCTCGTGGCGATGGTCGTGGCCATCGTTTCCGTTCCCTCGATGGCGACCGTTTCCGGTGCCCGCCCCGCCGCCGCGGCGATCACCCCGGGCCTCGCGCGCTACACCCACCAGATCAGCTTCCCGGCGAACGCGCTGTCGCGCAGCCCGGAATCGGCATTCGCGATGCATGCACGCGGGCTCGACTGGCTGGGGGCCAATGGCACGGTCACGTTCACCCTGCGCAAGCCGAAGGACTACGCCGGCGGGCGGGTTCGCGTGACCTACGCTTACCAGGTCGTCTCGGACGAAAGTGGCACCTTGGGCTTCAACGTGACGCCGATGACCTTCAGCAGCGGCAACGGCTTCGAGACCTACGGCGCCCGCGCCACGGGCACGCGAGTGGCGCCGGAGAACACCAGCACCTTGTTGACGTCGTCGGTGACGATCCTTCCGGGCAACGGCTGGAGCGACGGAGCGTGGTGGTACATCGAAGCGCAGCGCCTCGGCGGCGAACAGGGCGGGTTTCCCGGCCGGCTGCGGCTGATGTCGGTCTCGGTCGAGTACTGAGGCGCCGATGGCTGCGTCGCCGGACATCGTCCACCGGGACGTCGAGGCTTGCTTCGAAGCCCGGCTCGATGGGCATCGCGGCGAGCTCCACTATCGGCGCCGCGACAGTGCAGGCGTGTCGGTGCTTGTGATTCCCTCGGTGGTGGTCGATCGCGCCATCGAAGGCCGAGGCGTGGCCGGCGCGCTGACGCGGGCGGCGCTCGAGTGGGCGAGGGCGGAAGGTCTGCGCGTCGACCCGCTTTGCCCCTATGTCGATGCATGGATGCGCCGCCATCCCGAGTTCAACGGACTGCGCGCATGAACGACGCCGCACCCTTCGTGGTGCCGTGCCGCGACCTGCCGCTGTCGGCGCCGCTGCGTTGGCTGGCCGCGGGTTGGCGCGATCTCGTCCGCGCCCCGGTGCTCACGTCGGCCTTCGGCGCCATCGTCGTCGTGGTCAGCCTCGGCGTGGCGGCGATGGCCTGGCAACTCGGCCGCTTCGCGCTGTTGGCGGCCTTGCTGTCGGGGTTTGTGTTCGTGGCGCCGCTGATCGGCGTCGGGCTCTATGCCGTCAGTCGCGCGCTCGAGCGCGGCGAGGTGCCGCGTTTCAAGGACTGCCTCGCGCTGATGCGCCGCGTGGTCGGACAGGCCGGCGTGTTCGCCCTGGTGCAGATGGTCATCCTGCTGCTGTGGTCGCGCGCCGGCATGCTGGTGAACGCCTTCGTGCCGATCGAGGACGGCAGCCTTGCCTCGCTGCTGGAATTCCTCGCCCTCGGCTCGCTGTTTGGCTCGGTGTTCGCGGTCGCCACGTTCGCCATCGCGGCGTTCTCGCTGCCGATGATCGCCGACCGCGACGTCGACATGGTCACGGCCGGCGTCTCCAGCGTGAACGCGGTGCTGCGGAACAAGACCACCGCGCTGGTCTGGGCGGGCTTGATCGCCCTGCTCACCGCCGTGGGCCTCGCCACGGCCTTCATCGGCCTCGGGATCGTGATGCCGTGGCTGGCCTACGCGGCCTGGCACGGTTACCGCGAGGCGCTGGACGCCTCCGCCTGGCCCTCGCTGGATGCCGACGGCGCCGAGCCCGGAAGCACGCGGTCGAGCGCGTAGATCATCGCGATGGTGCTTGCGAGGGTGATCGCCATCAGGTGGATGTAATGCAGGCCGAAGGGCTGCCAGGCGAAGGTGAACACCGCATACAGCGCCACGCCGAACAGCAGGCCGGCGCGCAGCGCGATCGACAGAACGCGCCGACCGACAACCGCGACGAGGAAGGCGGCGAGCACGGGCATCGAGTACAGCCCATTCATCTTCTGCATCGTCGCGACGATGCTCTCGGCGTTCTGGTAGAGCGGCACGAGGGCGACGCTGCCGATGGTGAAGGCGATGGCCACGCGCTGCCCGATCCGCCGCACGTCGGCCTGCGGGTTCACGTATTTCACGTGCAGGTCCATCGCGTAAAGCGCCGCGGCGGAGTTCAGGCAGGAGTTGAAGCTCGACAGCACGGCGCCGAAGATCATCGCGGCGAAGCCGCCGGCCAGCCACGGCGGCAGCACGTCGGCGACCAGGCGGCCATAGGTGACGTCACCGATGTCGCCATAGAGCTTGTAGGCGATGACGCCCGGCACGACGACGATCAGCGGCATCAGCAGCTTGATGGCCGCCGCCGCGTAGATGCCCTTCTGCGCCTCGCGGAGGTTCGGCGCGGCGAGCGCGCGCTGCGCGATCACCATGTTGGTGCCCCAGTAGAACAGGTGGATGAACACCATGCCGGTGAGCAGGGTCGTCCACGGGATGTCGGATTGCGGCCCGCCGATCAGCGTGAGGCGCTCCGCGGGGATGCCCGAGAGATCGAAGTCGATGGCCTTGAAGGCGAAGAAGGTCACCAACAGCCCCATGGCGCCCAGCATCACGCCGTTGTAGGTGTCGGAAATGGCGATGGCGCGCAGCCCGCCAAAGGCCGCGTAGGCGAGGCCGGCCAGCGCGTACACGATCGCGATGGTGAGGATCGACGCCTCCAGCGCGAACATCGACTTCAGGAACACCGCGCCGGTGTACAGGACCACGGGCAGCAGGATGACGAGGTAGCCGAGCAGGAAGAGGATCGACACGGCGCTGCGGATGCTCGCGTCGCCGAGGCGCTTTTCGAGCAGTTCGGTCGTGGTGGTGCAGCCGTGGCGGTAGTACATCGGCAACAGCACATGGGCGAGGATCACCAGGCCCACCGCGGCGCCGATCTCCCACCACGCTGTCAGCATCACCTGCGTGCCGTTCATGCCGACAATCTGCTCGGCGCTTATGTTGGTGAGCAGCAGCGAGCCGGCGATGAAGGGCCAGGTGAGCGTGCCGCCGGCGAGGAAGACCTCCTTGGAGGCGTCGGCCGAGGGCACCTCCTGCCGGCAGCGCCACCAGGTGAGCACCGCGATCGCGGACGTCAGGCCGATGAAGATCCCCCACTGGATGGCGCCGGCGCCCATTCGTTTCCCCCGAACCGAAGTCCGGGAACGCTAGCCCGTTACGCTCCGGAAGCCCAGCGCCGCATACGTATTCACTGCCGCGGCGAGCGCCTGCGGCTGGGCCTCAGTCGGCGAGCATCGGCCCGAGGGCGGCCCACACGTGGTCGGCTAGCACCGGTTGCGCTTCGGCGGTTGGATGTAGGCGATCGCCCTGGAACGCCGCTTCATCAAAGGCGATCGGCTCGAGCAGGAAGGGCAGGTGGGCCACGCCCTCCGCCTGCGCGATCTCGCCGAACATCGCGAAGAAGCCTTCGGTGTAGTCCGGGCCGTAGTTCGGCGGCAGCCGCATGCCCACGACCAGCACCTCCGCGCCGGCGGCCTTCGAGGCCCGCACCATGCGTTCGAGGTTGGCGCGCGTTTCTTCCAGCGGCAGCCCGCGCAGGCCGTCGTTGGCGCCGAGTTCGATGACGACGAGCGCGGGCTGGTGTTCGGCCAGCGCCGCGTCGATGCGCGAGGCGCCGCCGGCCGTCGTTTCCCCGCTGATCGAGGCGTTGACCATGCGGAAGCCTGGCGCGTCGGTGCGCAGCCGCGCGTCGAGCAAGGCGACCCAGCCTTGCTCCGCCGCGAGGTTGTAGGCCGCGGAGAGCGAATCGCCCATCACCAGTACGGTGCGTGCCTCGGCCGCAGCGACGGTTTCGTTGGCAGCGCCCGATGCGGATGCCGCGGCCTCCGCCACCACGGGCGCGGCCGGTGTGGCGTTCCCCGGTGTCCCGCCGTCCTCGGCCTGGCCGCAGGCCGCCAACCCTGCCGAAAGGCCCATGCCGAGCAGCAGCGCGCGCAGCACCATGACGCTCTGTAGAGCCTGCCGCACGCAGAGTGCGCCCTGAACTTTGTTGGATGACCGCATCCCGATGACCGCCTTGTTGAATCCTGACCTGACCGCGACGACGTCGCCGCTGCTGCATGTGGAGGGCTTGGGCAAGCAGGTGGCCCTGCCGTCCGGCCCGCTCACGATTCTCGCCGATGTGGGTTTTAGCATCGCCGCGGGTGAAGCGTTCGCCATCGTCGGGGCCTCCGGTTCAGGCAAGAGCACCCTGCTGTCGCTGCTGGCCGGCCTCGACGTCGCCAGCACTGGCCGCGTCCGTCTCGGTGGCGCGGACCTCGGCGCCCTCGACGAGGACGGCCGCGCGGCGCTGCGCGCCGAGAAGGTCGGCTTCGTGTTCCAGAACTTCCAGCTGCTGCCGGCGCTGACAGCGCTGGAGAACGTGACGCTGCCGCTGGAACTGCGCGGCGACCGCGACGTCGAGGGGCCGGCCCGCAAGGTGCTCGAGCAGGTGGGCCTCGGCGAGCGTATGACGCACTACCCGCGGCAGCTTTCCGGCGGCGAGCAGCAGCGCGTCGCCATCGCGCGCGCCTTCGTCACCCGTCCGGCCCTGCTGTTCGCCGACGAGCCCACGGGCAACCTCGACACCACGACCGGCCAGCAGATCATCGAGCTGCTGTTCCGCCTGAATGCCGAAGCCGGCACCACGCTGGTGCTGGTGACCCACGACGAGCGCCTCGCGGCGCGCTGCGGCCGCCAGCTGCGCCTGGCCGGCGGCCGGGTGCAGGCGTGAGTACGGCGCAAGCCAGCGCGGGCAGCCCGTGGCGCCTCGCCTGGCGGCAGGCCCTGCGTGACCTCGCCGCCGGTGAAGTGCGCCTGCTGATCGCCGCCCTCGCGCTGGCGGTGGCCGCCGTCACCACCATCAGTTTCCTCACCGACCGCGCCGAGCGCGCGCTCGCGCTCGAAGCGAACCGCCTGCTGGGCGGCGATGCCGTGCTGCGCGCCGATGCGCCGCTGGCGCCCGCACTCCGCGCGCTGGCCGATCGCCCGGGCCTGACGGCGGTCGATACCGTCGAATTCCCCAGCATGCTCCGCGTGGCCGATCGTTTCCGACTCGGCGAACTGCGCGCGGTGGGCCGCGAGTTCCCGCTGCGCGGCAGCTTCGTCATCAGCGACGAGGCCGGCCGCCGCGAACTGGCCGAAGGCCCGCCGGCTGGCGTCGTCTGGATGACGCGCGCCGGGGCGAACACCCTCGGCGCGACGCTCGGCGACCCCATCACCCTCGGCGCGTCGACGCTGCGCCTCGCCGCGTTGATCGAGCAGGAGCCCGACGGCGCGCTCGACTACTTCAACGTCGCGCCCAAGGTCGTCATGAACCTCGACGACCTGGCGGCCACCGGTCTCGTGCAGCCCGGCAGCCGCATCGCCTACCGCCTCGTCGTCGCCGGCACGCCGGATGCCGTCGAAGCCTTCAGCGCGGAGGCGCGCGATGCGCTCGGCCGTGGGCAGCGGCTGGAGACGGCCTCCGAAGGCCGCCCGGAAGTGCGCCGCGCGCTGGATCGCGCCGGACGCTTCCTCGGACTGGCGACGCTGGTGTCCGTGATCCTCGCCGCGATCGCCGTGGCCATGGCCGCGCGCCGCCACAGCGCCCGTCATCTCGATGCCTGCGCCGTGATGCGCTGCCTTGGCGCCAGCCAGCGCACCATCGTCATCGTGCAGGTCGGCGCCCTGATGCTGCTCGGCCTGCTCGGGAGCACGATCGGCGTGGCCCTGGCCTGGGCACTGTCGTTCGCGATCGGCGAGTGGCTGGGCAGTGCGCTCGGCATCGCGGTGCCCTCGGCCAGTCTCGTGCCGGTGCTCAGCGGTTACGCCGTGGGCCTCGTCGTGCTGCTGGCCTTCGCCGTGCCTCCCGTGTTAGCGCTGCGCGGCGTGCCCGCCCTGCGCGTGCTGCGCCGCGACCTCGACGTGCGCTCGCCGAGCGCGCTGGCGCTGACGGCGCTGGCGCTGGGTGGTTTCGGTGCGCTGCTGTGGTGGCAGGCGAAGTCGCCGGAGCTGGCCGGCGCGATGCTCGGCGGCCTCGTCGTCACCTTCGCCATCCTCGCCGCGCTGGCCTATGCGCTGGTGCGCGGCGTCGACCTGCTGCGGCCGCGCCTGCGCGGTCCGTGGCGCTACGGGCTGGCCAACATCAGCCGCCGCGCGGCCACCACGGTGGCGCAGGTGAGCGCGCTTGGCCTCGGGCTGATGGCCCTGCTCCTGCTGGTGTTCGTCCGCACCGACCTGCTGGAACGCTGGCGCGAGGCCCTGCCGGCCGACGCCCCGAACCGCTTCATCGTCAACGTGCAGCCGGCCCAGATCGAGCCCTTGCGCGCGTTCCTCGAAAGCGAGGGCATCCAGAACCCCGAGATCTTCCCGATGATCCGCGGCCGATGGATCGAGAAGAACGGCGCGCCGATGAATGCGCAGGCCCTGCCGGAGGGCGACGGCCGCGCGCGGCGCCTGGCCGAGCGCGAGTTCAACCTGAGCACCGCCGACACGCTCGACGACAGCAACACCATCCTCGAAGGCCAGTTCTGGGACGCCCCGGCCGCCGCGGCGCCGGGGGCGGTGGAGTTCTCGGTCGAACAGGGGCTCGCACAGTCGCTGGGCTGGGCGCTGGGTGACCGCGTCGCCTTCGACATCGCCGGCAGCCGTCTCGAAGGCGAGGTCACGTCCATCCGCGAAGTGAAGTGGGAAAGCGTGCGGCCGAACTTCTTCGTGCTGGTCTCGCCCGGTGCGCTGGAAGGCCTGCAGGGCAGCGCGATCACCGCGATCCACCTGCCACCGGGCCGCGACGGCTTCACCCGCGCCTTGTTGGATCGTTTCGCGAATCTCTCGGTGATCGACGTCGACGCGATCCTCAACCAGGTGCGCAGCACGGTCGACCAGGTGTCGACGGTGGTCGAAGCCGTCTTCCTCGTCGCCTTGCTCGCCGGTGCGCTGGTGCTTTTGGCGGCCGTCGGCGCCAGCCAGGACGAACGTCTGCGCGAGGGCGCAGTGATGCGCGTGCTGGGTGGCAGCCGCCGCCAGTTGCGCCTCGCCCAAGCCGGTGAGTTCGCCGCGCTGGGGCTGATTTCCGGGCTCGTCGCCGCGATTGCCTCGACGGTGCTGGCCGGCGTGGTCGCCGTGCAGGTGCTCGAATTGCCGTGGAGCCCCGACCCACGCTTGGCGGCCACCGGCGCTGCGGTCGGCGTGGTCGTGGCCCTGTTGGCCGGGCTGTGGGCCACGCGACGCATCCTCGATGCGCCGCCCTCGGTGACGCTGCGCGAACTGTGAAACGGCGCGGCGCTCGCCGCGCCGCAACAGCCGGGCGTTACAGCCAGATTGCCAGCGCGAAGATGCCCAGCATGGTGAAGGCGACCGCGAGCTTCAGCGCGGCGCCGATGGCCATCGCCAGCCACGTGGCAAGACCGATTTTCGCGGCCTCGCCCACGTTGGCGCGGTCGTAGGCCTGGCGGTGGATGAGCTCGCCGGCCACGGCGCCGACGAAGGGGCCGATCAGCAGGCCGGGGATCGCGAAGGGCAGGCCGGCGATCGTGCCGAGGGCCGCACCGATCGCCGCCTTGTTCGAGGCGCCGACTTTCTTGACGCCGAGCGTCGAGGCGAGGAAATCGATGCCCAGCGCGAACAGGGACATCAGCCCGAGCACCAGCAGCACCCAGCCGCCGATGATCTGGAAGTCACCCACCCACGCCGCCAGCAGCATGCCGCCGAAGATCAGCGGCATGCCGGGCAGGGCCGGCAGGAACGTGCCCAGCAGCCCGATCACGATCAACGCGCCCGCAAGCACGTACAGCCACACCGTCATGTCCATCGTCGTCCTTATCCGGCGGTCGCGCCGCGTGCCCAGAGGACGTTGAGGCTACCCAAGCCGGCGCGGTACTGCGAGGCCGAGACGATCTCGGCGATGGCCGTCTCGGGGTTCCGGCTGTCGCGGATCTGCGGATAAGCCAGCGGTGCTCCGTCCCTGCCGATCACGCAGCGCAGCTGCGGGTGCGCGCCGTCCGTGGTTCGCCGCACCGCCACGGCGATCTCGCCGTTGGCGAGCTTGACCATGGTTCCCGGTGGGTAGACCCCGAGCTCCTTGATGAACAGCAGCGCCAGGCGCTCGTCGATGCGTTGGCCGCGCTCGAGGAAGATGTCGCGGAGGGCGATCCTCGACGGCTGGGCATCCCGATAGGCGCGCGGACGGATCATCGCGCTGTAGATGTCGACGATGCCGAGGATGCGCGCTTCGATGGACACGGTGTCGCCGCGCAGCCCGCGCGGATAGCCGGTGCCATCGACGCGCTCGTGGTGGTCGCGCACGGCCTCCAGCCAGATCGGGTCGTTGACCCCGCAGCGCTGCAGCAGGTCGACGCCTTCCAGCGTATGCGCCTGGATCGCCCGCCATTGCGCTTCGGAGAGTGGGGTCGTCTGCGCCGCCAGCTGCTCGCTCATGGGCGCCAGCGCCACGTCGAAGGTCAGTGCGGCACACATCAGGCTCAGGCGATGGTCGGCCGGGAGGCCGCTCGGCAGCGCAAGGACCTGGGTCAGCACCGCCGCGTGCATCAGGCGCCGCGACAGGCGATGGTCGGTGGCCTCGAGCTGGAGCAGGCCCATGGCCTGGTCCGGGTCCTGCTCGTAGGCGTCGCGAAGCTGCACCGCGAGTGCGGACACCCGGGCCGTGGTCTGTGTCGCAGTGCCTGCGAGAAGATCGCGGTGGATCAGCGTGAGTTCGTCCTGCGCGTCGCGCAGTCGGACCGTCTGCCGCTCTTCGACGACGCGAGGCCGCGGCTCCTCCGGGCGTCCGGATTCGATCCGCACCCCGCCGACACTGTCCTCGACCATGCCGCGCTCCTGGAGGCGCACCAGCATCAAGTCGCTGTCGATGACGTGGCCCTTGACCAGCAGCGCCTTGCCCGTCCGGTCGAACACGGTGAAGGGCAGGGCGTCGCCGACCTGGATGGGGATGTCCGGCAGGGGCCTGAATCGCATGGGGGGCTCCGAGGGAGTCCGAAACGCCAAGCGGGGCGGGGGCTTGGGGCACAGACTTGAGCGGCGAGATTAGCGCATGGTCGCGCGCTCCTCCGACGCGGTGACGCAGTTTTGCGAGCGGCGCCACGGCCCTTCCCGGCCGCCCCGCGCCACGTGACGTCGGCGGGTGCTTTCGGCGATCCTCGCGACCATGTCCGCTTCTCCGATCGCCGCCCTGCTGTGGCTCCCCGCGCTGGGCGTCCCCGCGCGCAAGTACGAACGACTGTCGGCGGCCTTGGCCGAACGGGGCATCGCCCTCGGCGTCCACGAGTGGCGAGGCACCGGCGCGCACCCGGCGCGGCCCTCCCGACGCCACGATTGGGGCTATCGGGAATTGCTGATGGACGACATCCCGGCCAGCCGCGCGGCACTGGCCGCCGCGCACCCAGGGGTGGCGATGCTCTACGGCGGCCACAGCATCGGTGCGCAGTTCGCGGTGATGGCGGCGGCCCTGCATGGTGGTGCGGAAGGCCTGGTCGCGGTGGGCAGCGGCGTCCCGCATTGGCGTCTCTTCCCGTCGCCGTTGCGCTGGCTGGTGGGGTCCTTCGGCCATGTGTTGCCGCCACTGACGCGCGCGGTCGGCAGCTACCCAGGGCACCGCCTCGGTTTCGCGGGCCGCGAGGCCGGGCAGTTGATGCGCGATTGGGCGCAGACGGTGCGGCGCGGCCACTACGACGGATTGCCGGGGCTGCCCGAGCGCCTGGGCGAGCGCATCGCCGCCTTGGACCTGCCATTCCTCGGCGTGCGGCTCGCACAGGATCGCTTGGTGCCGGCGGCGTCGCTGCGGGCCCTCACTGCGGCCACAGGCACCCGCTCGGCGAGCGAACGCGTGCTGCACGCCGAGCAGCTCGGCGTGGCGGCCGATCACTTCGCGTGGATGCGGGAGCCGAGGGCGGTCTCCGAGGCGATCGCCGACTGGTGGCCCGGAGTGCGGGGCGGCCTCAGCCCTTGAACTGCTGGTGGCAGGCCTTGCAGGTCGCGCTGATGGCGTTGAGGGACTTTGCCGCAGCGTCGCAGTCGGCGGGCGCGGTGGCCAAGGCGGCATCGACGGCCGCCCGGTAATCCGAGGCGTACTTGCTGAAGGCTTCGTCGTCGGGCGTCGGCAGGAACGCGGGTTCGAGGTCGTTGCCCAAGGCGGCGAGCGTGCCGAGGTTGGCTTCGAGGTCGGGACCGGCGCAGGCCTTGGCCTTGAGGCGGGCGTCAAGCTGGCCCATCTGGGCCGACATGACGGCCATCACGCCATTCGGGTAGGCCGTGCCCTTTTTCAGGCTGTTGAGGGCGATGACGGTGAGCATCGCGCCCACGAACAGTCCGAGGATCAGGGTCACCACGCTACGCATTGCCTTCCGCTCCATTTCGCCGCCGGCGACCTGCCGGCGGCGGAACGATAGCAGGCCGTCAGCGCAGCGCCTGCAGTCGGCGGCCGTCGTAGCGCACGTAGGCGCCGTTGCGCACGCCGTTGGGCAGCGCGGTCACGTTGACGGTGAGGCGGCGGCCGTCGTCCATGCGGACGGTGACGTCGAAGCTCTCTTCGTTGGCCCGGTTCTCGATGGCATTGCCGGCGAGCGCGCCGGCCGCGGCGCCGGCGACGGTGGCGGTGTTGCGGCGACCCTTGCTGCTGTCGTCGGCCAGCTCACGGCCGACGATGGCGCCGAGCACGCCGCCGATCACGGCGCCCGTACGGGTGTTCTCCCGCGCACCGTAGACGCGGACGATGGTTTCGACGGTGCCACAGTCGTAGCAACGCTGCGGCTCCTGGTAGGGCGCCGGCTCGTACTGCGCATAGCGGCGCGTGGTCGGCTGGGTGCTGCAGGCCGAGAGGACGGCGGCAGCGATGAGGCCAAGGGCGAGCGCTGGGCGCGGGATGGAACGGGTCGTCATGGCGGATCTCCCGGGGGCGTTGGTGCCCGAACGCTAGTCCGTGCGAACTGAACGCGAGCCGTCGCTTCGGCGCGCGCGCTGACGCCGCTTACACTGTGCGGATGATGTCTCGCACCGAACTCCCGTCGCTCGATCCCCGCTTTGCCGGCATCGACCGCCTGTACGGCGCGGGCACCGTGGCCCGATTGGCCGGCAAGCATGTCGCGGTTATCGGCCTCGGCGGCGTGGGCTCCTGGGCCGCCGAAGCGCTGGTGCGCAGCGGGGTCGGCCGGCTCACGCTGATCGATGCCGACGACCTCTGCGTCTCCAACACCAACCGCCAGCTGCATGCGCTGGACGGCGAGTACGGCCGGTCGAAGGTCGAGGTGCTGGCGGAGCGCTTCCGTCGGATCAATCCCGCGCTGGACGTGCGCGCGGTCGCGGCCTTCGTGACCCCGGCCAACCTCGCGGAACAGCTGGAGGGCGGCTTCGACCTCGTGCTGGATGCCTTCGACAGCTTCCGGGCCAAGGTCGAGACCATCGCCTTCTGCCGGCGTCGCAAGCAGCCGATCGTCGTGGTGGGTTCGGCCGGCGGGCGCATCGACCCGACCCTCGTCCGCGTTCGCGACCTGTCGCGCACCGAGCACGATGCGCTGCTGGCCCTGGTCCGCAAGAAGCTACGCGGCGAGTTCAACTTCCCGAAGAACAAGGACCGCTACTTCGGCGTGCCTGCGGTCTATTCGCTCGAGAACGTCCGCTACCCGCAGGCGGACGGCACGGTGTGCGGCCTGCGGCCGGCGCTCGATCCCGATGCGGCCCTGAAGCTGGACTGCGGCACCGGCCTCGGGGCGGCGACGCACCTCACCGGCACCTTCGCCTTCGTCGCGGCCGGCAAGGCCATCGAGATGCTGTTGAAGAAAGCGGACTGAAGAACCACGCGCTTGCCGCTCGCTCGGCGCTTTTCGGTTCAGGCGCCGAACAGTGCTTCCGCGTTGCGCCGCGTCGCTTCGGCGATCACCGATTCGTCCACGCCCCGCAGCCGCGCTACCTCGCGCAGTACGTCGACGAGGAAGGCGGGCTCGTTGCGCTGGCCCCGCCGTGCGGCGTCCGGCTGGTCCGGGCTGTCGGTTTCGAGCAGCAGGTGCTCGAGCGGCATCGTCGCGACGGTGCGCCGAAGGCGTTGGGCGCGTTCGAAGGTGACTGGGCCGCCGATGCCCAACGAGAAGCCGAGCCGGTAGAGCTGCGCCGCTTGTTCCTCGCTGCCCGACCAGCTGTGCACCACGCCGCGCAGCCCGCCAACGCGGCGGATCGTGGCGATCACCTCGTCCACCGCGCGCCGCGCATGGAGCACCACCGGGAGGCGGAAATCGCGGGCGATCTCCAGCTGGCGGGTGAAATAGAACCGCTGCGATTCCGGGTTGAGGCCGTCGACGAAGAAGTCGAGGCCGCATTCGCCGACCGCGGCGGGCCGCTCGCGTTCGATCCAGTCGGGCAGGGCGTCGATATGCCTCGGACGGTGCTCGTCGAGGTACATCGGGTGCAGCCCGTACGCGGCCTTCAGGCCCGATCGCAGGGCGCAGGTCGCCTTCAGCGCTGGCCACGTGCGGAACGCCACGGCCGGCACCAGCTGCTGCGTGACGCCGGCCGCTTCGGCGCGTTCGAGGACCGACGCCCGGTCGGCATCGAACTCCGGCGCGTCGAAGTGGCTGTGGCTGTCGTAGAGCCGCACTCAGCCCTCGCGGCGCACCTGGTCGCGGGGCAGATCGATCACGGCCGGGTCCGGCGCCGTCGACGCCTCGCCGACCTGGGGTTCGCCGCGCTTTTTCCACTGCGACAGGACGAGCGTGGCGAGGCCGAACAGGACTTCGTCAGCGAAGGGGAAGGGGTCCGGCACCAGCAGCGTCAACACAAACAGCGCCAGCGTGGCGAGGAACAGCCACTTGAAACGCAGCTTGGCGGCGAACTGCAGCAGGGGACCGATCAGGAAGGAACGCATGGTCGAGCTCCGGTGAACAGGACCCCACGATACCGCTCCGCGAGGATCACATTCGTTGACATTTTCGGCCGTTGTTCAGTTTGGCCGCGGCATGGTCTGGCCCAGCGCACGAATGCGCTGTCCACCCTGGGGAATGCCATGAACACCAAGACCCTCATCGCCATCGGCGTCGTCCTTGCGGCCGGCGCCGCCGTCGGCGCCTACAACGTCTTCGGCCCGACCTACGCCGATGTCGTCTCGGCCGATCCGATCACCGTGAAGGAGCCCATCCTCGCCAACGTGTTGGCCGCCACGCCGATCAAGGAAACCGTCACCGGCACGCGCCAGGTCTGCGAAGACCGCGTGGTCGAGCGCCGCGCCCAGGAACGCTTCGGCGACAAGGACGGCATGGTGGTCGGTGCCCTCGTCGGCGGCTTGATCGGCAACCAGGTGGGCGGCGGCCGCGGGCGCGACGCCGCGACGGTCGCGGGCGTCGTTGCCGGCGGCTACGCGGGGCGCGAGATCGACCGCAACCACACGGGCGGCCGTCGTTACAACGAGACCGTGCAGGACTGCCGGACCGTCAGCGAGCCGCGTGAAGAGGTCGTGGGCTACGACGTGCAGTACGCGCTGGAAGGCGAGGTGAAGAGCCTCCGCCTCGACGAGAAGCCTGGCGACACGATCCAGCTGGGTGAAAGGGACAAGGTCGTGGGCTACGACGTGCGCTGGACCTACGAGGGCCAAAGCGGCACGGTGCGGACCGTCGACAAGCCGGGCGAGCGCCTGCCGATCAAGGACGGCGTGATCATCGTCGCCAACCCGGCCCCGGTCGTCGACACCCAAGGCTGAGCGCACGCCGCCGTCACCGCGGGGCGGCAGGCGCCGGGCCAGCTGGGCTACAATCCAAGCGTTCCGAAGAGGCCGGTTTTCCGGCCTCTTCCCATTCCGAGCGAGCCCGCCATGCCCCTGAACCCGACCGATCTGTTCGACATCCGTTCGCTGCTGTCCGAGGAAGAGCGCGCCGTCCAGGACGCCGTCGCCCGCTTCACCGACGAGAAGGTGATCCCGATCATCGGCGACTGCTTCGACCAGGGCCGCTTCCCGAAGGAGCTGGTGCCCGAGATCGCGTCGATGGGCCTGCTGGGCTCCTCGCTGCCGGAGCAGTACGGCTGCGCCGGCCTCAATGCCGTCAGCTACGGCCTGATCTGCCAGGAACTCGAGCGCGGTGATTCCGGCATCCGCAGCTTCGTCTCGGTGCAGAGCTCGCTGTGCATGTACCCGATCTACGCCTACGGCAGCGAGGAGCAGCGCCAGCGCTACCTGCCGGGCATGGCGAAGGCCGAGATCATCGGCTGCTTCGGCCTCACCGAGCCGCACGGCGGCTCCGACCCGGCCAACATGAAGACCACCGCGAAGAAGGACGGCGGTGATTGGGTGATCAACGGCGCGAAGATGTGGATCACCAACGGCAACCTGGCGCACATCGCCAT
>JAIXTZ010000017.1 GCA_027483745.1 Lysobacteraceae bacterium | reverse complement strand
TTCGAGAGCGCGATGAAGGCCTCGCGGTGCTGGTGGCGCGTGAGCACGACGGCGATCGCGCTGGTGGCGACCAAACCGAGCAGCAGGAGCAGCACGAAGGCGCGCAGGCTCATGCCGCCACCCCCGGCACCGCGAGCTTCTCGGCCACGCGCAGCACGGCGCTGCGCGCACGTGGGTTCGCGGCCAGCTCGGACTCGTCGGCCTTGATCGCGCCAGAGACGTCCCGCAGGCGCGGCGTGAACGCCACTTCGACCACGGCACGGCGATTCGACGGCGGCGCCTTCGCCCGCTCGTTGATGAACTGCTTGGTGATGCGGTCTTCCAGCGAGTGGAAGCTGATGACCGCGAGCCGACCTCCCACCTTCAGGGCCCGCTCCGCGGCCTCGAGCCCGGCGACGAGGTCGTCGAGCTCGGCGTTCACATGGATGCGGATGGCCTGGAAGCTGCGCGTGGCCGGGTGCGTCTTGCCGTCGCCGCGACCGAGCAGCTTGGCGATCACGTCGGCGAGGTCACCGGTGCGCTCGAACGGGCGCTCCGCGCGGCGCGCGACGATCGCCTTGGCGATTCGACGGCTCTGGCGCTCCTCGCCGTGCACCCACAGCACGCGGGCGATCTCGGCTTCATCGGCGGTGTTGACGAACTCGGCGGCGCTCATCCCCTGCGTCGGGTCCATGCGCATGTCGAGCGGGCCGTCGTTGCGGAAGCTGAAGCCGCGCGCGGCCTCGTCGAGCTGGGGCGAGGACACGCCGAGGTCGAACAGCACGCCGTCGAGGCCACCGGCCGCCTCCGGCCAGTCGCCGAGGGTGGCGAAGCTCGCCTGCCGCACGCGCACGCGCGCGTCGTCGGCGGCCAGCGCGTTGGCGACGCGGATCGCCTCCGGGTCCTTGTCCATCACCAGCAGGCGGCCTTCCGGCCCGAGCTGCGCGAGCACGCCGCGCGCATGACCGCCGCGGCCGAACGTGCCATCGAGGTAGGTGCCCGCCGGCTTGACGGCAAGGCCGTCCAGCACCGGCGCCCAGAGCACCGGCACGTGTTGCGAGGGCGGTGCGGCGGACGCGCTGGCCATCGGCACTAGAGCCGCAAGTCCTGCATCGCCGCACTGACGCCCGCCGACCCGATGGTCTGCCGCATCAGCGCGAGATGCGCCTGCTCGCTCCACAGCTCCAGCCGTCCGCCCATGCCCATCAGCACGGCCTTCTTCTCGAGGCCGGCGGTCGTGCGCATCGACGGCGGCAGCAGCACGCGGCCGGCGGAATCCGGCTCCAACGGCGTGGCGGCACCGACCAGCATGCGCTGCAGCACGCGGTGCTCCGGGACGAAGGGCGACAGCGCGACGATCTGGTCGCGCACGGCCTGCCAGCCGGCTTCGGGGTAGAGGTAGAGCGAGCCCTGGTCGAAGGGGTTGTAGGTGAGCACGAGGCGGTTGCCGCATTCACGCGCGACGGCATCGCGGAAGGCGACCGGAATCGCCAGCCGCCCCTTGTCGTCAATCGTGATGGCCGTCTCGCCCTGGAACATGCCCGTCGGTGGATCCCCACCTTCTCCCACAAAAAACCAGAAATTCCCTCAGGCGCCCACGGTAGGCCCGCGTCAGGGGAGTGTCAATGACTTTTTGGAGGCAAATTCGCTTGGCGGATCAAGCGCTTACGCCACACTTCAAGTGTTACTTGAAGTATTTATCCACAACCATTGTTTTACTTGGATTCACTCCTCGGCGGGCTGCCGATAGCGCTCGAACCAGGCCAGGATGTTGTCGATCTTGGCGATGAACTGGCTGGGACGTCCCGTCAGGCCATGAGACGCCTCCGGCACCCGGACCATGGCGGTCGGCACCCCCCGCAGGCGCAGGGCCTGGAAGTACTGCTCGGTCTCGCCCATCGGGGTGCGGTAGTCGGCCTCGCCGGTAAGGAGCATCGTCGGGGTCTTCACATTGCCCACCAGCGACAGCGGCGAACGCGCCCAGTAGTCGGCCTGCGATTCCCAGGGGAAGCCCTTGAACCAGTGGCGGTGGAAGTACGGCGTCATGTCCGCCGTGAGCACGAAGCTGGTCCAGTTGATGACCGGCTTGGCGACGACCGCCGCGCGGAAGCGGTCGGTCTTGCCGACGATCCACGCGGTGAGCACGCCGCCGCCCGAGCCGCCGGTGACGAACAGATTCTTCGTATCGATGAAGCCGCGCGCGATCACCGCATCCACGCCCGACATCAGGTCGTCGTAGTCGAAGCCCGGGTACGCGAGGTGGATGCTGTTGGCGAATTCCTCGCCGTAGCTCGTGCTGCCACGCGGGTTGGCGTAGAGCACCACGTAGCCGGCCGCGGCGAAGCGCTGCACTTCCACGCTGAACACCGGGCCGTAGGCCGTGTGCGGGCCACCGTGGATCTCGAGCAGCAGCGGGTAGCGCTTCGACGGATCGAAGCCCGGCGGCGTCACCAGCCAGCCCTCGATCTCTTTTCCATCATGCGAGGAGGCCCAGGTGATCGTCTCGACCGCGCCGAGCGTCTTGTGTGCAAAGAGATCCTCGTTGATGGCGGTGAGCGTGCGCACGCGGCCGCGCGCATCGCTGACGGCCACGTCGCCGGGCCGCGCGGTCGAGGCCTGCACGAAGGCGAAGCGGCCGTCGCGCGACACCGAGAAGCCGCCGCCGGTGTACGGGCGGCCGACGTCGCTGGCGCCGAGCGGCGAAGCGATCACGTCCAGCGTGCCATCCATCGCGATGCGCGCGAGCTTGCGCACGCCGCGCTGGTCGAAGGCCACGTACAGGTGCCGGCCGTCCGCCGACCACGTCGGCTGCTCGAAATCGAGGTCGTGCTCGCCGGTGAGGTCGCGCACGTTGCCGCCGTCCGCATCCATCACGTAGAGCCGGTGATGCTGGTGACTGACACGGCGATCGTCGAAGCCGAGATAGGCGATGCGCTTACCGTCCGGAGATACGGCCGGGTTCACGTCCGGGCCGTCGCGACGCGTCAGCGTGCGCAGGGCACCGCTCGCGACGTCGATGGCGTGGATCTCCGAATCCAGCGGCGCCTGCTCGCGGTCGGCGCGGCGATTCGCCGAGGCATACAGCGTGCGGCCATCGGGCGAGAACGCCAGCGGGCCGCCGTGGTCGGCGTCGCCCGAGGTCAGAGCGCGCGGCGTGCCGCCCTCGGCCGGCACGATGAAGACCTGCGTGCTGCCGCTGCGCAGGTAGCCTTCGCCATCCATGCGGAACACCGCGCGGTCGACCACCGTCACCGGATCGGCCCACTCGGCGCCCTCGGGCTTGGCCGGCGGAGCCGCCATCGTCGCCGGCGGGGCCGGCACGAAAGCCGTGAACGCGAGCTGCGTGCCATCCGGCGACCACGTGAGGTCGCCCGGCGCTTCCACGAGGTCGGTGACGCGCGCGGTCTGGCCGCTGTCCATCCAGCGCACGAAGACCTGCGGCTTGCCGTCGCTGTTCGAGATGAAGGCCAAGCGCGTTCCGTCCGGCGACCAGCGCGGCGAGCGGTGGCTGTCGCCGTCGGAGCGCAAGGGGCGATGCGCGGAACGTCCGCCCTCGGCATCGACGATCCACAGGTTGGCCACCGGCCGGTCCTTCATCACGTCGTAGCGCGTGCGCACGTAGACGATGCGTCGACCGTCCGGCGAGATCTGCGCATCGCCGGCGGTCTCCAGCGCGAAAACGTCGGCGCTCTCGAAACGCGGGCTGGCCGACACCTCGGTCGTCGTGGCGGCGGCTGGCACGGGCGATGCCGTCTGGGCGTGCAGCGGCGCGGCGATCGCGAACGCGATCGCAAGCGGAAGGAGCGGGAACAAGCGGGTCGACATGGGCGGGCGTCCTGGCGGCGAATGCGCCCGCAAGGGTGGCGGGCGCCGCCCCGCTTGGCAAACCGCCGTCCAGCGCGACGCCGTGGCGCGTCGCGAGGACTCAGTCGAGGTGCAGGCCCTTGTAGCGCGTGTTGTGGGGGTCGCGGATCTCGTCCGCCGGGCGCTCGGCCGTGTAGTAGTACGCCGCGATCGACTGGCGGAACACGCCTTCCGGGCAGGCCAAGGGCCGCGGATGGCCGTGGAAGGTGTCGCTGCGGGTGTTGAAGACGACGGCGCGATTCATCAGCGGCGCGATGGTTCGCACGCAAGCTTTGGCTTCGGTGTCCCAAAGCTCGAGATCGCTGCCCCAGGCGGCTTCCCACACTGGATTGAGGTAGATGAGCAGGTTGATGCGACGGTGCAGCTTGAGCGCCGGATGCCAATTGAAGTCGGCATGGATGCCGAGCAGGTCGCCGGGGCGGCTGAGGTGGATGCCGCCGCCGAGCATGGTCGGGTCGGGAATCAGCCCTTCGATGCCGGTCAAGGCTTCGAGGAAAGCAATGAAGGGCGCGGTGTTGAGCTCCTGCAGCGTGCGGCGCAGCAGCGGCGGCAACAGCTGCTCCTTCGAGGTCGCGATCTTCTTCTCGAAGCCTTCGTAGCCGTAGTGGTCCCAACCCACCGGGTCTTCAGGCCGCGGGAACTCGCGCGCCAGCGCCTCCGCGGCTTCCGGGCGCAGGAACCCGTCGAACACCGCATGCGGATAGGGGTCGGCCGCGGCGTACTCCACCGCGCGCGCCTTGGCCAAGGCCGCGAGGGCGGCCGGGTCGAACACGTAATCCACGCCTGCATCCATCGATGAAGAGGGTGACGGAGCCGGCCGATAAGCCGGGTTCTGTAAGCACCGTTGCCGGTGCCGGCAGCCATTC
>JAIXTZ010000041.1 GCA_027483745.1 Lysobacteraceae bacterium | reverse complement strand
GTCGCGTTGTAGTAGGCGTTGACCGTGTGCGGGGTCATGAACCACTCGTCGCGGTCCGGCACGGTGCCGAGGCGGCGGTTCTGGTCGTTGGTGTAGTACTGGCGCAGGGCCAGCACGTTCGCCATCAGGTCGTTCGGGACGATGGTGACCGACGAATAGTCACGCCACTTCGTCGGGTAGCCGATCTTCGGGCGGAAGCTCTCGAGCTTCTTGTAGGCCTCTTCCTTGGTGGCCGCACCCATCCAGTCGAGGTTGTCGATGTTCTGGCGCAGCGCCTTGCGCAGGTTCTCGACGAGCTCATCCATCGCCGCCTTGGCTTCCGGCTTGAAGTGGCGGGCGACGTACACCTTGCCGACCGCGTCGCCGAGGCCCTGGCCGCCGCCGACCAGCGCCACGCCGCGCTTCCATTGCTCGCGCTGGGCGCGCTGGCCCGAGAGCACCGTGCCGTTGAAGGCGAACGCGGCCTGGTCGATCTCGGTCGAGAGCAGTGGCGCGTGGTTGTCGACGGTGTGGAAGGTCAGGTAATCGCGCCAGACGTTCAGCGGCGTCTTGCCGACGATCTCGAGGATCGGGCCGACCGCGCTCGGCGTGGTCACGTTCACTTCGGCCGGCGTCGGCAGGCCCTGCGCGGCGAAGTGCGCGGCCCAGTCGTAGGCCGGGAACTGCGCCTTCAGGTCCTCGAACGACGTGAGGTTGTAGGTCTTGTCGCGGTCACGCAGCTGGGCACGGTCCCAGTGGTTCTTCGCGATTTCCGTCTCGAGCGCGAGGATGGCCTCGGCGCGCGGCTTGGCGTCGGTGATGCCGGCGAAGCCCAGCATTTTCTCGATGTGGGCGAGGTACGCCGTGCGGATCTGCACGAAGCGCGGCTCGGGGTTCAGGTAGAAATCCTTGTCCGGCAGGCCGAGGCCGCCCACGCCGACGCCGACAAGGTAGCGGTTCGGGTCTTTGCGGTCGAGGCCCACGCCGCCGCCCACCGGCGCGCTGCTGCCGTCCATGCCGGCGCGACCGAAGGCGGCCGTCAGCGCGGCGACCGAATCGATCTTGGCGATGCCGTCGAGGATCGGTTGGATCGGCGCGATGCCGGCGGCGTCACGCGCCGCGGTGTTCATGTAACTGGCATAGAGGTCGCGGACCTTCTGCTCGTCGCTGCCCGCGGCGAGGTCGGTGCGCGCCTGCAGTTCTTCGATGATTGCCTTGACCTGCAGTTCGGCCTGGTCGCTCAGGGTGTTGAACGAGCCGTAGCGGGTCTCGTAGTCCTTGAGCTGGTAGTTGTCGAACCAGGTGCCGTTGGCGTGGCGGTTGAAGTCATCGCCTGGCTGTACGGTGTTGTCGCGGTTCGAGAGCTCGATGCCGAAGCTGCCGAGCTTGGGCGCCTCGGCGGCGAAGGCCGTTGGCGCGGCGAAAGCGAGCGCGAGGCTCAGCGAGAGAAGCGTCTTCTTCATGGGGTCCCCGGATGGTGATGCGGCGCAGCGGACGGGGTCGTCCCTGCGACAACCTCCGAGCGTAGCGGCCGGTGCCGGGCGGCCATGTGCCGGAAGTCGGGGGTCCAGCGCGGGCTTCACGCCGTCTGCGCAAGCCGGTCGCGCGTCACGTGCCACGGCCCCGCACGCAGGCTCAGCGCTTCTGCGTCTCCGGGCTGATCTCGACGTCGGTCACGGCGCGCGAGGCCACGCGGGCCTCGCGATGGGCGATGTAAGCGTTGGCGCCAAAGATGATGGCGGCGCCGGCGGCGGTCCACCCGGTGACGGACTCATCGAACAGCCACCAGGCGAGCACCGCGACGATCGGTACCTGCATGAAGCTGATCGGGGTCAGCATCGAGGCGTCGCCGCGCTTCAACGCCCGGGTCCAGAACATGTGGCCCGCGGTGCCGAAGAAGCCGGCCGCCACGATCCACGCCCAGGTCCAGCCGGTCGGCCACGTCCAGACGAACAGGGCGGGCACCAGGGACAGCGGCACCCACAGCATCGTGGTCCACAGCACGATGGCGTCGGGCTTCTCCGTGCGCGACAGCACCTTGATGCTGATGGCGACGATGGCGCTGAGCACGGCGGCCGTGAGCGCGACGAGGGTGTTGGCGTCGAAGCTGTCGGCGCCGGGGCGCATGATCACCAGCACGCCGATGAAGCCGAGGCCGACGGCCGTCCAACGTCGCAGCCGCACCATCTCGCCGAGGAAGAGCACGGCGAGGATGGTGACGAACAGCGGCGTCGAGTAGCTGATGGTCACCGCCTTCGCCAGCGGCAGATGCACGATGGCGTAGAAGCCGCACAGCATCGAGACGATGCCGATCAGGCAGCGGCCGACGTAGAGGCTCAGCTTGTCGGTCTTCAGGATGCCGACGCCGTGGTGCATCAGCAGGGGCAGGGCGAAGACGAAGCCGAAGAAGTTGCGAAAGAACGCGATCTCGAACGCGTGGAGCTCCGAGGACGCGAGGCGGATCATCACGGCCATGCAGGCGAACATGGCCGCGCTGCAGACCATGTAGCCGACGGCCTTCAGCAGTTCGCTGCGCGCGCGCTGGCCGGACGACGTGACGGTGTCCGGCGCCGTGCTCATGCTTGCCCGTCGTCCGGAGCGATGGGCTGGAAGCGGCCGCCGAGGATCCGCGGCTCGGGCTCGAGCGCCACGCCGAACTGCGCCTGCACGGAGCCGGCGATGCGGCCGGCAAGCGCCAGCAGCTGCGCGCCCGTGGCATGGCCGTGGTTCACCAGTACCAAGGCGTGCTGGGGCGCCACCCCGGCATCGCCATCGCGGAAACCCTTCCAGCCCGCCGCGTCGATCAACCAGCCGGCAGAGAGCTTGCGCGTGGCCGGCGAATCGCCGGGGAAGACCGGGAGGGCCGGGTGTGCCGCCTTCAGCGTGTCCGCCACCGCCGCATCGACGATCGGGTTCTTGAAGAAGCTGCCGGCATTGCCGAGCACCGCCGGGTTCGGCAGCTTTCGCGAGCGCAGGCGGCTGATGGCTTCGGCCACCTGGCGGTGCGTGGGTGCGCCGTCGATGCCCATGGCGGCGAGTTCTTCCTCGACGCCGGCGTAGCCGGTGCGCACGGCCCGCGCCTTCGGCAGGCGGAAGCGCACCTCGGTGATGACGTTCTGCTCCGGCGCGCGCTTGAACGTGCTGTCGCGGTAGCCGAAACGGCAGTCCTCGCGTTCGAACTCGCGCAGGCGCAGCGTCTCGCGATCGAAGGCCTGCACCGAATCGATGAACTCGCCCACTTCGGTGCCGTAGGCGCCGATGTTCTGGATGGGCGAGGCCCCGACCGTGCCCGGGATGAGCGCGAGGTTCTCCAGGCCGCAGAGCCCGCGGCCCAGCGTCCAGCGCACGAAATCGTTCCAGTTCACGCCGGCGTCGGCCGCGACCAGCGCGTCGTCGGGGCTGTCCTCAACGATGGCGATCCGCGCGCGGGTCAGCGAGAGCGTCAGGCCCGGCACGTCACCGGCCAGAAGCACATTGCTGCCTTCGCCCAGCACCAGCAGCGGGGCGAACTGCAGCCAGGGCTCCGACATCAGGGCCGGCAGCGCGAACGGGTCATGCACGTCGGCCAGCATCTCGGCCTTGGCGTCGACGCGGAAGGTGTTGCGGCCGGCCAGCGAGACGTTCTCGCTGATCCGGTAACCAGCCTCGCTCATTCGCGCACGCCGTCGCGCCGATGCCGAAGCGCCTGCACGCACTCGTCGATGAGGGCCGGGCCGCGGTAGATCAGGCCGGTGTAGAACTGCACCAGCTGCGCGCCGGCGGTCATCTTGCCCGCCGCGTCGGCGCCGGAGAGGATGCCGCCGACGCCGACCAGCGGGATCTGCGCGGGCAGCCGCGAGCGCATGCGGCGCAGCACGGCCGTCGACTTTCCGTACAGCGGCTTGCCGGAGAGGCCGCCCTGTTCCTTCGCGAACGGATGGCCGTCGATGGCGAGGCGGTCGACGGTGGTGTTGCTGACGATCACGCCGTCGACGTTCAGTTCGCCGAGCACGCGTGCCGAGGCATCGATGTCGTCTTCGGTGAGGTCGGGCGCGATCTTGACGAGGATCGGCACGTGGCGGCCGTGGCGCGTAGCCAAGCGTTCGCGCGCCTCGAAGATCTCGCTCACCAACGTGCGCAGCGCCTTCTCTTCCTGCAGTTCGCGCAGGCCCGCGGTGTTCGGCGAGGAGATGTTCACCGTCACGTAGTCGGCCAGCGGGTACACGCGGCCGAGGCAGTGCAGGTAGTCGGCCGCCGCCTGCTCGTTGGGCGTGTCCTTGTTCTTGCCGATGTTGATGCCGAGGATCGTGTCACCGCCCACGCGCCGGAGCTTCGAGGCCTCGACATTGCGGACGAGCGCGTCGACGCCTTCGTTGTTGAAGCCCAGTCGGTTGATCACGTCCTCTTGCTCCGGTAGGCGGAACATGCGCGGTTTCGGGTTGCCGGCCTGCGGTCGCGGCGTGGTCGTGCCGATCTCGACGAAGCCGAAGCCGAGAGCCGCCAGTGCATCGATGCAGGCGCCGTTCTTGTCGAGGCCGGCCGCCAAGCCCACGGGGTTGGGGAAGGCGAGTCCCATCACCGTGGTCGGCAGCGGCTTCGGTCGGGAGGCCAGCAGCGGGTTGAGGCCGGCGCGCCAAGCGGTGTCCAGCGCCTTCAGCGCGAGGTCGTGGGCGTGTTCCGCATCGAGGCGGAACAGCAGCGGACGGGCGAGTCCATACATCGTCGGAGCGTCTTCCTTGCGGCGCCGTCAGGCCGACATGCCGCCGGCGAAGGCGGCGATGGCCGCCAGGCCGCCGAAGAACAGCACGATAGCGAGGACGGTGAACACGCTGAGGAGGATCATCGCCCAGCCGAGCACGAGGCCGGCGATGGCGAGGCCGTCGCCCTCGACGCTTGAGGGATCGCGACGGATCTCGGCGCGGGCCATGTGGCCGGTGATGATCGCGATGATCGAGCCGAGCCAAGGCGCCAACGTCCATCCGAGCAGCCCGGCGACGAGGCTGACGATGGCCAGCGACGAGGTGCGACGCACGGGGGCCGTCATGGCTGGTTCGCCGGCGCGTTGGGGATGCGGTCCCCGAGGCGTTCGATGAAGCTGCCCATCTGGTAGGGCTCGGCCTGAAGGAGCACCACCGTCGCCGATCCCGAGTAGGTCAGCGTGGCCCGGTAAAGCCGGTGGGCCTGCGGGCCGAACATCCAGGCGCTGCAGGGGGCACCGCGGGCGATCGGGCAGGTCGGCGCGCGAAGCTCGAAGCGCGAGCGGCGGAAGCCTGCGCCGGGCAGGTTTTCGGGCACTGGCGCCTCGACGATCACGACCGGCTCGGCGAGGGTGATGTCTTCGACGCGCACCCGCACCGGCTGTTCGCCGCCCTTGAACAAGAACGTGAAACGGTCCGTCAGCGAGGGCGCGCCGCTGGTGTCGATGTCGAAGCCGGCGGCTTCGAACGTGGCCTCGTCGGCGTCGGCGCGCACCGGGACGCCGCCTTCCGTTGCCATGCTGAAGCGCGTGCCGTCTCCGGCGACGAACTCCAAATCCTCCGCGACGGCCGCCGTCGCCAGCAATGCGGCCAGTACGGCCATGGCCCCCTTCGCCTTGTACATCGAATCGATCCCCTTGCTCCCCCGGTGAGCGCAGTGTAGGCGCAAAAACTTAGAGTTCGAACTTGATGCCCTGGGCCAGCGGCAGCGCGTCCGAGTAGTTGATGGTGTTGGTCTGGCGGCGCATGTAGGCGCGCCAGGCGTCGGAGCCGGACTCGCGGCCGCCGCCGGTTTCCTTCTCGCCGCCGAACGCGCCGCCGATCTCGGCGCCCGAGGTGCCGATGTTGACGTTGGCGATTCCGCAGTCTGAGCCTCGTGCGGAAAGGAAGGC
>JAIXTZ010000098.1 GCA_027483745.1 Lysobacteraceae bacterium | reverse complement strand
TGTTGGTGGTTTCCTTGGTGCGCGGGATGTGCAGGGTGATGACGTCGGCCCAGGCCAGCAGGGCGTCGAGGTCCATCAGCGGCACCGCACTCTTGGCGGCCGCGTTGGGCGGCAGGAAGGGGTCGAACGCGGCCACTTCCATGCCGATGCCACGCGCCTTGCGCGCCACCGTGCCGCCGATGCGGCCGAGGCCGATCACGCCGAGGCGCTTGCCCTCGAGCTCGAAACCGGTGAGGCCGCTCTTCGGCCACTGGCCGGCTTTCATGCCGGCGTCAGCGGCGGGCACGTGGCGGGCCAGCGCGAACAGCAGGGCCAGCGCCTGCTCGGCGGCGGCCAGCGTATTGCCGTCGGGCGCGTTCATCACCGCGATGCCCCGATCGGTGGCCGCATCGACGTCGATGGTGTCGACGCCGGCGCCGGCGCGTCCGATCACGCGCAGATGGGACGCATGCACCAAGGCCTCGGCCGGCACCTTGGTCGCCGAGCGGACGATCAGGACGTCGACATCGGCCAGGGCGCGCGAGAGCGTGCCGGGGTCTTTGATGGCGTCGACGGCCTTGACCTCCCAGCCGGCGTCGCGGAACAGGGTCAAACCGTCTTCGTGGATACCGTCGCAAGCAAGAACGCGCATGGAGCACTCCGTGGGTGAAGGGAAACGTCGGGAACAGGCGAACCGGCCAAAGCGGCCAGAACGGGAAGGAATCGACGGAAACCCACGGAAGACGCGCCACCGCGACGGCGCAAGGCATTCAAAACAGCGGTGGCAGAAAGACGGTGGACGGGCCGGTGTGCAGGCCGATGCACGGTCAGGAGACGGGGCGTCATACGCATGGGAGTCCTGAAGAGCCAGGTCAGACTACCCGCCTTGCGGCACGCTGTGAACCCCATGCAGACGGATTCAGCCCCGAGGCCGGGTCGCCCAGCGCCACAGCCGGCGCCACAGCAGCGCGAGGCCCAGCGTTGGCAGCAGGAGCAGCAACGCCAGCGGGCCGAGGAAGGCGAGGATCGTCAGCCCCTCCGTGACGCCCGACGCCGCGGACTCGATGAGTTCTTCACCGAGCCCCTCGAAGACCGCCGCCCCGCGCTGCTCGTACGGCACCCCCAGCGCCACCGTCAGCAGATTCGTGTCGATGCGCCGCTGTTGGGCACTCTCGTCGGCTTCGATCTCGGTGAGTCGGGCGTCGATGCGTCCCAACTCGGCGGCGAGGGCAATGGCATCGGTGGCGGACGCGCGATGGCCCGCCACCGCATCCTCGAGCCGCGTGCGCTGCGCGATGAGCGACGCTCGCTCTCTGCGAAGATCCCCCAAGGCGCCGGCCAGGTCCTCCGCTTTCATCGTCCGCTTCGCCAGCGCGCCACCGGCATCGGTGGCCAGCGCCAGCGTCGGCGCAACGCCGTCCGGCGCCACGCGCATCGTGACCGACGCGGAAGGCCACTCACCGCCAGACTGCTCGACGCCCAGCAGCGCGCAATCGCCGAAACGCTGTTCGCGGCAGGCGTCGGCGACGCGCTGCGCGGCCGCGACGACGGCGGCGGCGTCCCGCATTTCGAATTCGGCGCGATGCTCGTAGGCCAAGGCGGTGCCCTGCGGCGCGGTTGTACCCGCCAGCTCAGGGGCACGGGCGCCGATCTCGGCCGTGGAGGTCTTCGTGCAACCGGAGGCAGCGAGCAGCAGGACCACAAGAACGAAACAGCGGTGCATGCGATTGTCCCTGGAGGCTTGGATCGGAGCCTAGCACCCGTGTGCAAAGGGCCATCTGCGCGCGATTCAGACGCGGTTTTCGCGCCGCCCCCTACCCTCGCCCGCGCCCTTATCCGGAGATTTCCATGCGCCGCCCCCTGATGCTGGCCTTCCTCGCCGCCCTTCCTGCCGCCGCCTGCGCGCAAGACGCCACCGCCGATCGAAGCTGGTCGGGCACCGCCGAATTCGGTCTCGCCGTCGCCAGCGGCAACGCCGACAGCGAGACGGTCAACGGCAAGTTCGCCTTCCTTCGCGAGGAAGAGCGCTGGTTCTACGGCATCAACGCCGCCGCGCTGCGCGCTGAATCCGACGACCAGCTCTCGGCCAACCGCTACGAGGCTGGCCTGAAGCTGGGCTACGACTTCACCCCGCGCGCCTACCTGTTCGGCACGCTGCGCCACGAGGACGACGACTTCGCCTCGTACGAGTACCAGTCCACCGCGTCGCTCGGTGTCGGCTACCGGTTCATCAACAGCGAGCAGACCTCGCTGCTCGGCGAAATCGGCCCGGGCGCCCGCCGCGTCCAGCCGATCGACGCGCTGCTCGGCACGCCGCCCGTGCTCACGTCGTTCGATGCCGAGACCGATGCGATCGTGCGCGGCTCGCTGGACTTCGAGCACCAGCTCACCGCGAACACATCGCTCACCAACCTGCTGCTCGCCGAGTCGGGCGGCGGCTCGACCTTCCTGCAAAACGACCTTGGCATCGCCGTGCAGATGAGCGAGCGCTACGCCCTGAAGGCGGGCTACCAGGTGCGCCACACCACCGAGGTCCCGGCGGGCATCGAGAAGACCGACACCCTGTTCACCACGAACCTCGTCGTCGGCTTCTGATCAGTCCTTCTTCGGCGACCACTCGAGCGTGATCGCGACCTCGCGGCCGCGCTTGAACTCGCGG
>JAIXTZ010000018.1 GCA_027483745.1 Lysobacteraceae bacterium | reverse complement strand
TGCTGCTGGTGGTGCGCGCGATGCGGCTCGACTACCTGGCGCCGGCGCGGCTCGACGACCTGCTCACCGTGACCGTCACCCCGGTCGAGGCGAAGGGCGCCGGCCTGCGCTGCGTCCAGTCGGTGCGCGATGGCGAGCGCCTGCTGTTGACGGCCGAAGTCGACGTCGCCTGCCTGCGCGCCGCCGACTTCCGCCCCACCCGAATCCCCGCCGGCCTGTTGGCCGACCTGATGCGAACTCCTGGTGCCCCATGCTGACGACCGCCTTCCTCGCTGCTGCCACCGCCGCCACGCCGCTCGCCCCGGAGGCCGCCGCGGCCGTCACGGAGGTCGCGACGGAAGCCGCCGTGTCGGGGGGCATCAACTACTTCACGCTGATCCTCAAGGCCAGCGTGCCGGTGCAGCTGGTGCTGCTCCTGCTGGTCGCCGGCTCGGTGCTGAGCTGGGTGATCATTTTCCGCAAGCAGCGTGTCTACAAGCGCGCCGATGCCGAAGCCAACGACTTCGAGAACCGCTTCTGGTCGGGCGCCGACCTCAACCAGCTCTACCGTTCGGCCACCGATCGCAACCGCGTGGTCGAGGGGCTCGAGGCCATCTTCGAAGCCGGCTTCCGCGAATACACCCGCCTGCGCCAGAAAAAGGGCATGGACGGCCGCGCGCAGCTCGAAGGCGCCCAGCGCGCCATGCGCGCCACGCTGGCCCGCGAGACCGGCGAGCTCGAGCGCAACCTCGAGATGCTGGCGAACATCGGTTCCACCTCGCCCTACGTCGGCCTCGTCGGCACGGTGTGGGGAATCATGATCGCCTTCCACGAGCTGGGTAACGTCAAGCAGGCGACGATGGCGCAGGTCGCGCCGCACATCTCGGAAGCCCTGATCGCCACCGCGATCGGCCTGTTCGCGGCCATCCCGGCGGTGTGGGCCTACAACCGCTACGCCTCGCGCGTCGAGCGCCTGACCGTGCGCTACGAGGCCTTCGCCGAAGACTTCAGCTCGATCCTCGCCCGCCAGGGCGGCAGCGACGAACACTGACCCCGAGCCCCCGCCTCATCCGTTGGAGGGCCCATGGCCGCATTCGGCAACCGCCACAAGAAGCGCAAGCTCAAGAGCGAGATCAACGTCGTTCCGTACATCGACGTGATGCTCGTGCTGCTCGTCATCTTCATGATCACCGCGTCGGTGATGAACCTCGGTGTCGAGGTGAACCTGCCGCAGTCCAACGCCCGCCCGGTCGAGCAGGCGCAGGACCCGGTGGTCGTCTCGATCGCCCGCGACGGCAGCTATTCGCTGAAGCTCGGCGACGGCGCCGACACGCCGATGTCGCGCGAGGAGCTCGGCAACCGCATCCGCGCCTTCGTCGCGCAGAACCCGCAGACGCCGGTGTTCGTCGCCGCGCACCGTGAGCTCCAGTACCAGACGGTGATGGAAGCGATGGAGCTGCTGCAGGGCGCCGGCGTGTCCAAGGCCGCGCTGATGAGCGAGCCGCGGGCCACGGAGCGCTGATGCGCGAGCGTCCCGAAGACACGGGCATTGCGGTCGGCCTGGCGGTCGGCCTGCACCTGCTCGTCGTCCTGGTCGGTTTCGTGGCCTGGCTCTGGTCGCCGGCCCCGGAGGTGCTGTCCGTCGCGGGTCCGCCGATCGAGGTGGAGCTGGTGCAGGCCGCGCCGGTGCGCGACCGCGAGCGCCCGAGTTCGGCAACGCCGCCGCCGGCCGCACCGGAGCCGGTCGAGGAAGAAGCGGCCCCGCCGCCGCAGCCGGAGCCCGAGCCGGCCCCGCAGGACGCCGTGGTCGAACCGCAGCCCACGCCGCAGACCCCGCAGGCCGTGCCCGACACCCGCGACCAGGACCGCGCCTCCCGCGATGCCGTGTCGCCCGAGCCGCCGGCCCCGCGCGAGCAGGAAGAGCGCCGACGCGAAGAGCAGGTGGACCTGACCGAGCGCCCGCCGCAGACCTCGCCCGAGGAGCGGCAGCGGCTGTCGGCCCAGCAGCTCGAGAACTTCCGGAAGCGCATGGCTGAGCTGCGGGAGAGGCAGGCGCAGGCGGCGAACCAGACGCGCATGGAAGAGCAGCGCGACCAGCAGTTGCAGGACCTCGCCAATCGCCAGCCGCCGTCGCCGCTGCCTGCGGCCTCGCCGAACCAGGCCACGCCGACGCCGATGGCCGGCAACAACGGTGTGGACACGAGCCTCCGGGCGGCCTACGTGCTGGCCATCCAGAACGCCGTCGAGCGCAACTGGCGTCGCCCCGAGACCATCCCGGCCGGGCAGCGCTGCCGCATCGTCATCGTCCAGATCCCGGGCGGTGAGGTGATCGGCGCCGACGTCGATCCGACCTGCCCCTATGACGCGCTCGGTCGCGATTCGTTGGAGCGCGCCGTGTTCGCGGCGTCGCCGTTGCCCTATGCCGGGTTCGAGGACGTTTTCGAGCGTCGCTTGGGCCTCAACTTCCAGCCGGCGGATTGAGGCCGATCCGGCGTTCAGCCACCAGCCGCTCTCCCGCCTCCGCCAAGCAGTCCGACCCCGTACACTCCGCGCGCGCCGATCGACGGCCCTTGGAACCCCAGCCATGACGCGAACCCTTGCTTCCCTCGTCCTGCTCGCCTTCGCCCTGCTGACGCTGCCCTTCGCGTCGCGCGCCCAGACGCTGGAAATCGACATCGTCGGCGGCAACCCTGCGGCCCTGCCGATCGCCATCGTGCCGATGCCCTACCTGGGCACGAATGTCGCGCCGGACACCGACGTTGCTGCGGTGATCGCCGCCAACCTCAACCGCTCGGGCCAGTTCCGCACCCTGCCGGAAGCGAACATCATCGAGAAGCCGATCCGCGGCAGCGAGATCCAGTTCCCGACGTGGCGCGTGCTGCGCCAGGACTTCATCGTGGTCGGCCGGGTGCTGGACGCGCCCGATGGCGGCTACCGCGTCGAGTACGAGCTGTACGACGTGGCCAAGCAGGAGCGCCTGTTGGGCCTCGCCATGAGCGGCCGGGTGCGCGGCATGCGCGACATCGCCCACCAGATCTCGGACCAGATCTACGAAAAGATCCTCGGGGTCCGCGGGGCGTTCTGGACCCGTATCGCCTACATCACCGCCACCGGCACCTACCCGAACCAGCAGTACGCGCTGATGGTGGCCGACGCCGACGGCTTCAACCCGCAGACGGTGGTGCGCTCCCGCGAGCCCCTGCTGTCGCCGGCCTGGGCCCCGGACGGCCGCCGTCTGGCCTACGTCAGCTTCGAGCGCGGCAACTCGACTATCTATATCCAGGAGCTGACCACCGGGGCCCGCGAGGTCGTGGCCAGCTTCCGCGGCATCAACGGCGCGCCCAGCTTCAGCCCCGACGGCACCAAGCTCGCCCTGACGCTGTCGCGGACCGGCAACCCCGAGATCTACGTGATGGACCTGGGCTCGAAGGCCCTGACCCAGATCACCCGCCATTTCTCCATCGACACCGAGGCGGTCTGGACTCCGGACGGCCAGAACCTCGTCTTCACGTCGGACCGCGCCGGGCGTCCCCAGCTTTATCAGGTCCCGGCGACCGGGGGCGAGCCGACCCGCCTGAGCTTCGAGGGCGAGTACAACGCCAAGGCCACCATCGCTTTCGATGGTAAAAAAATCGCTATGGCGCAGGGAAACAGGAACGTTTATCGTATTGCGGTGCTGGATCGCAGCCTCGCCCAGCCCCGTTGGCAGACCCTGTCGCCGGGCAACCTGGACGAGGCCCCCAGCTTCGCGCCGAACGCCAGCATGCTTCTGTACGCCACGAAAGAGGGCGGACGAGGCGTGCTGTATGCGGTCTCGGCCGATGCCCGCGTCCGGCAGCGCTTGGTTTTGACCGACGGTGACGTCCGGGAGCCCGCCTGGTCGCCGTATCGGCAACGATAAACAGGACGGGCCTGCATCACCCCGCTCGCGTTCCACTTTTTTCGCTTCTCACTGCCAACGAGGTTTCACCCATGAACAACACCACCCGCGTCCTGCTGGTCGCCGCCATCGCCGTCGGCCTCGCTGCCTGCACCAAGAAGACCGTCCCGGAGCAGCCGACCGCCCAGCCGTCGCAGCCGAGCACCCCGGCGGTCGTCGATGACGGCAAGTACGGCCCGGAAGACCTGGACACGGACGCCTGCCTGAAGCAGCGTACGGTCTACTTCGACCTCGACCAGGATTCGGTCAAGCCGGAGTTCCAGGCCATCCTCGCCTGCCACGCCAAGTACCTGCAGGACCGCCCGGAGTCGCGCGTGACGCTGGAAGGCCACGCTGACGAGCGCGGTTCGCGCGAGTACAACCTCGGCCTCGGCGAGCGCCGTGGCAACGCCGTCTCGGGCGCCCTGCAGGCGGCCGGTGGTTCGGCGGGCCAGCAGACCGTCGTCTCGTTCGGCGAAGAGCGTCCGGTCGACGCCGCGTCGACGGAAGAGGCGTGGGCGAAGAACCGCCGCGTCGAGATCGTCTACACCGCCCGCTAAGCGGAGCCGGTCTTGCGTGCCCTGAAGCTCGCAGTCGTGGTGGCGGCCCTCGTGGCCGCCACTTCGGTTTCGGCGCAGCGCGCCAGCCTTTCGGAGCGCATCGAGCGCCTGGAGGCCCAGGCCGCATCGCAGAACAACGCGCAAGCCAACATCGAGACGCTGAACCGTCTCAACGCCCTGCAGCAGGAAGTCACCCAGCTGCGTGGGCTCGTCGAACAGCTGCAGAACGAGAACGCCCAGCTCAAGCAGGCGTCCCGCGAGCAGTACATCGACCTTGATTCCCGGTTGGGCCGCCTCGAAGCCGGCTCGGCCCCGACGGCCGGTACCCCGGCCACCGCCCCGGCGGGCACTGACGGCGTGGCACCGACCCCTGTCGCGACGCCTTCCGCCCCGGTGGACGCCGCACCCGGCACCACCGCCCCCTCCGCTCCACGCGGCGTCGTCGCCGATGTCGCCACCGGCGCCACGGCCCCGGCCGATCCGGCCGGTGAGCGGCCGATGTACGACAGTGCCTTCCAAGCCCTGCGCGACGGCGAATACGCCGAGGCCTCGCGCCGCTTCCAGGCCTATCTCGAGACCTACCCGGCCGGCACGCTGGCGCCCAACGCGTGGTACTGGCTTGGCGAGAGCTACTACGTCACCCAGAACTACGACGTCGCGCTGACGGCGTTCGAAAGCCTCCTCGAGGCCTTCCCGGATTCCGCCAAGGCCCCGGACGCCCTGCTGAAGCTCGGCTACTGCCAGTTCGAGCTGGGTCGCGCGCCGCAGGGTGAAGCGACGCTGCGTGACGTGATCACGCGCTTCCCGGGCAGCGACGCGGCGCGCCTTGCGCAGAGCCGCCTGCGCTCCCTGGCGCTGGACGCCGGCTGAGGTCCTGATGACCGCTCCGCGCCTGCGCGAGCAGCCAGGCGACCGCGAGCGACCCTCCGAGATCGTCCAGGCCGAGCGCCTCAAGATCACCGAGGTCTTCCTCTCCTTGCAGGGTGAATCCCGTTCGGTCGGGTGGCCGACCGTCTTCATTCGCCTCACCGGTTGCCCGCTTCGCTGCGCCTACTGCGACAGCGCTTACGCCTTCCACGGCGGTGAGTGGCGAGCCATTCCGGATCTGGTCGACGAAGCGCGTGCCCTCGGCGTGCGCCATGTGTGCGTCACCGGTGGCGAGCCGTTGGCGCAGAAGCGCTGCCTGCTGCTGCTGAAGGCCCTGTGCGACGCGGGCTTCGAGGTGTCGCTCGAGACCTCCGGCGCTCTCGACATCGCCGAGGTCGATCCGCGAGTCTCCGTCGTGCTGGACCTGAAGACCCCGGATTCCGGCGAGGCCAAGCGCAACCGCCTGGCAAACCTGCCGCTGCTTCAGGTCAAGGACCAAGTGAAGTTCGTGCTCTGCAGCCGCGCCGACTACGACTGGGCGAAGGCGATGGTGTCGGAGCACGGCCTGGCCGAGCGCTGCGAGGTGCTGTTCTCGCCGAGCTTCGAGCAACTGGCGCCGCGCGAACTGGCCGACTGGGTCGTGGCGGATCGGCTGCCGGTGCGGTTCCAGCTGCAGCTGCACAAACAGCTCTGGGGCGACGAGCCCGGGCGCTGAGGACGAACGGTATGGCGATGAATCAAGGTACTGAGGGGGCCGGCAAGACGCCGCAGGACGGTCGCGGCAAGCGGGCCGTCGTGCTGGTGTCAGGCGGCATGGATTCGGCCGTGGTGCTGGCCATCGCCCGGGCGCGCGGGTTCGAGACCTATGCGCTGTCGGTGCGCTACGGCCAACGCCATTCCGCGGAGCTCGACGCCGCCGCGCGCAACGCTGCCAGCCTCGGCGCGGTGGCGCACAAGGTGGTCGAGGTGGACCTGCGCAGCATCGGCGGCTCCGCCCTGACGGCCGATATCGACGTGCCGGAAAGCCCGAGCGAGGGTATTCCGGTCACCTACGTGCCGGCGCGCAACACCATCATGCTGTCGGTGGCCCTGGGCTGGGCCGAGGTGCTGGGCGCCCGCGACCTGTTCTGCGGGGTGAATGCCGTGGACTACTCCGGCTACCCGGACTGCCGCCCGGAATTCATCGCCGCGTTCGAGCGGCTGGCCAACCTCGCCACCAAGGCCGGGGTGGAGGAGGGTGGCTTGAACGTGCACGCCCCGCTGATCGCGATGTCGAAGGCCGACATCGTCGTCGAGGGCCTCCGCCTTGGGGTGGATTTCGCCCAGACCGTCAGCTGCTACCAGGCCGACGCGGAGGGCCGCGCCTGCGGCCGCTGCGACGCCTGCCGGCTTCGGGCCGAGGGCTTCGTGAAGGCCGAGGCGCGGGACACGACGCGCTACCAGCCGCGCTGAACGCCGTGGCCCGCCGCGCTGCCAAGCGCCCGGGCTTGCGGTAGACTTCGCGCCCCGTCGCGATGACGGGACAGGTTTCGGTGGGCCGTTAGCTCAGTCGGTAGAGCAGCTGGCTTTTAACTAG
>JAIXTZ010000321.1 GCA_027483745.1 Lysobacteraceae bacterium | reverse complement strand
CCTGGCGTCGCTCGGCGCCGGCAAGTGGCAGAACAGCGGCGGCGACAAGGCCAAGTTCGGCCTCTCGCCGCGCCAGGTGCTGGATGCGGTCGACAAGCTGCAGGCCGCGGGCTTGAGCGCGAGCGTTGCGATCCTGCATTTCCACATGGGCTCGCAGATCAGCAACGTGCGCGACATCGCCAGCGGCATGCGCGAGGCGGTGAACTACTTCGTCGAACTGTCGAAGCGCGGCTGCCCGATCCGCCTGATGGACGCTGGCGGCGGCCTCGGCGTCGACTACGAGGGCACGCGCTCCCGTAGCTTCTGCTCGATCAACTACGGCCTCGACCAGTACGCCTACACCTTGCTGCAGCCGCTGGCCGAAGCCTGCGCCGAGCACGGCCTGCCGCAGCCGCGGCTGATCACCGAGGCCGGCCGCGCGATGACCGCCCACCATGCGGTGATGGTGGTCAACGTCTCGGAAGTGGAGCGCGCGCCGGAAGGCCGCGTCGGTCCGGCGCAGACGGGCGAACCCGCCGTGATCCGCCACCTGCGCGAAGTGCAGGCTGAGCTCGACGTGCGCCCGCCGGTCGAGCTCTTCCACGAAGCCCAGCACCACCTCGCCGAGGGCCAGACCCTGTTTGCGCTCGGGCAGTTGGGCGTGGAGCAGCGCGCCCAGCTCGACGACCTCTTCTACGCCATCGCCCACGCGGTGCGGCAGCGCCTGTCGGCCGAGGAGAAGAGCCATCGCCCGGTGTTGGATGAACTCAACGAGCGCCTCGTCGACAAGTACTTCGTCAATTTCTCGGTGTTCGAGTCGATCCCGGACGTCTGGGCCATCGAGCAGGTGTTCCCGATCGTGCCGGTGGAGCGCCTCGACGAGGAGCCCACGCGCCGCGGCGTGATCGCCGACCTCACCTGCGATTCCGACGGCCGCATCGACACCTACGTGGAGAGCGAGGCCCTCGACGCGTCGATGCCGCTGCATGCGCTCAAGCCCGGAGAGTCCTACCTGCTGGCCATCGCGATGGTGGGCGCCTACCAGGAGACGCTCGGCGACATCCACAATCTGTTTGGTGACACCGATACCGTGGCCGTGCACCTCGACGGCACCGGCGGTTACCGCCTCGACACCCAGCGCCGTGGCGACACCACCGACGTGATGCTCGACTACGTGGGCTACCGGCTCGCCGACCTGCGCGCGCGCTATCGCGCCAACGTCGAAGCCGCGAACCTGCCGGCCGCGACGGCGGTCCAGTTCCTCGCCGCGCTTGAGACCGGCCTGACCGGCTACACCTACCTGTCTGAAGAGCCGCTGGAGTGAGTGCGACGATGGCGACCTCGAATCCGACGCGCCTCCGCGCTGCCTTCATCGGCCTCGGCGCGATGGGGCATTCGATGGCGGGCCACCTCGCCGATCGCGGCCTGCTCGCCGTGGCCGGCAACCGGACGCTTGCGAAAGCGCAGACGTTCGCTGCCGAGTGCGCCGGCGTCACGGCGGCGGCTGGCTTCGCCGACTACGCGGGCTGCGACGTCGTCGCCCTTTGCGTCTCGGCCGACGCCGACGTGCTGGAGAACGTGGATGGCCTCGCGACGCATCTCGCTGCCGGTGCCATCGTGATCGACCACAGCACGGTGTCCGTCGAGACGGCCCGCGAGGCGGCGAAGCGCTTGGCCTCGCGCGGCATCGGCTTTCTCGATGCGCCGGTGTCCGGCGGCGTCGAGGGCGCGAGGAACGGCAAGCTCTCGATCATGGTCGGCGGCGATGAGTCGACGCTCGAAGGCGCCCGCCCCGTGCTGGAGGCCTACGGTGCGCGCATTGCCCTGATGGGGCCGACCGGCGCCGGCCAGGCCACCAAGGCGGTGAACCAGATCCTCGTCGCGGGCATCAATGAGGCCGTCTGCGAGGGCTTGGCCTTCGCCGAGAAGCTGGGCCTCGATGCCGAGCGCCTGCTCCCGACCCTCATGGCCGGGGCCGCGAGCAACTGGTTCCTCGACAAGCGCGGCGCGACGATGCTGCGCGACGAGTTCAAGCCCGGCTTCAAGTGCGCGCACATGGCCAAAGACCTGCGGATCGTCCAGGCGATGGCGGATGCGGCCGGCATCCGCCATCCGGTCATCGATCGCGCGCTGGCCGATTACAGCGAGCTTGAGCGCCGCGGCGACGGCGACCTCGACACCTCGGCGCTGATCCGGCTGAAGCGCTGAGCCTCAGCGCGCGGGCGCCGCGGTGATGCCGGCGTCCGCCAGCGCCTTCTGCGCGGCATCGCGCGCGGCCACGTCGGCATACGGGCCCAAGCGGACGCGATGCAGGGTGCGGCCATTGGCCTGCACGGTTTCGATGCGCGCCATCTGCCCGACCAGGGCCAGCCGCGCGCGGAGCGCTTCGGCATCACCGGCATTGCCGAAGGCACCGGCCTGCAGCTGCAGGCCGCTTGGCGCCGCAGGCGCCGCGGACGGCGTCGTCGTTCCAGCGGTTGCCGCGGGTGCCGTCGTCGGAGCCGTCGATGCCGGCGCCGTGCTGCCCGGCGCGGCCGTCTCGGCGGTCTCGCCCGGCAGTTCCACTTCCTTCTCCGGCAGCACGGTGTAGAAGTCGTAGGTGGGCTTCGGCGCTTCCGTCGCCTCTTCCGGCTCCTGCGCGACCGGCTCAGCGTCGCGCCGCGGCGCCGGGGCTTCGGCCTGCGGGTTCGGCTGCGGGAGGATCGCGTCGAGCTTCTGCCGGTCGCCGAACATCAGGTAGGCCGCCGCGAGGCCGAGGCCCAGCGCGAGGCCGGTGACGAGGATCAGGCCGGTCTTCAGGCCGCCACCGCGCTTGGCCTGCGATTTGCCGCCGCGCTTCGACGCCATCACATGCTCTCCGGGGCCGAGACGCCCAACAGGCCGAGGCCGTTCGCCAGCACCTGGCGCGTCGCCGCGGCGAGGCCGAGGCGCGCGTGGCGCAGTTCCTCGTCGGCGATCAGGATCGGCTGGGCGTTGTAGAAGGCGTGGAAGCTG
>JAIXTZ010000071.1 GCA_027483745.1 Lysobacteraceae bacterium | reverse complement strand
CGGGTACTGCTTGTGGACCGCGTCGAAGCGCAGCAGGGGCATCGTCAGCCGCCGAACCAGCCCTTCACGCGGGCGGCCATGCGGGCGAAGAAGCTGTCCTTCGACACGCCGACCGGGCCCGCCGGGGTCGCCGCGGGGGCGCCGGAAGCCGCGGCTTCGCCACGCTCACCGCGCGGCTTGCGACGACGGCGACGACGGCGACGCTCGGCGTCGGCCGGGCTCTCGGCGGCGTTCGGCACATCGGCGGCCTGCGTCGGCACGGCCTCGCCTTCCGGCTTCGGCGCACGCTCGGGGCGCGGGCCACGCTCGCCCTCGGGGCGCGGGGGACGGGGGCCGCGCTCCCCCTCGGCACGCGGCGGACGCGGGCCGCGGTCACCGCGGCCCTCATCGCGACCTTCGCGGCGCGGGCCGCCGCTGCGGCCACCGCCGCCACGGCCACCGCGGCCGTGCTTGGCGTCCTTCTCGGCCATCTCGGCGCGGGCCTCGCGGAAGATGTCGCTGACGCGCTCGACCGGCTCGGCGCCTTCCGGCAGGGCCTCGCGCTCGGGGCGCGGCAGGGCGGTGAGCAGGTCGGTGGTGACCGCCTCGACCGGGATCTTCTGCTCGATGTAGGCCTCGACCGCCGGCAGGTGCTGCGCATACAGCTCGCAGGCGAAGGTGATGGCATCGCCCTCGGCGCCGAGGCGCGCGGTGCGGCCGATGCGGTGCACGTAGTCCTCGGCTTCGAACGGCAGGTCGAAGTTGTAGACGTGGCTGACGCCGTCGATGTGCAGGCCGCGGGCGGCCACGTCGGTGGCGACGAGGATCTCGAGCTCGCGGCGCTGGAACTTCGCCAGCAGGCTCTGGCGCTTCTTCTGCGGCACGTCGCCGCTGAGCACGCCGACGAGGTAGCCGCCGCGCTCCAGTGCACGGCCGACGCGCTCGACCATCGCCTTGGTGTTCACGAACACCATCGTGCGGTTGCCCGGGCTGCGCGAGAGCAGGCCCAGCAGCAGCGGGATCTTCTCCTCGTTGGCCGGGAAGTAGATCTTCTGCCGGACGCGGGCGGCGGTGATCGTCTCGGTCTCGACGACCAGCTTCTCCGGCTCGTTCATGTGCTCGTAGGCGAGCTCGAGCACGCGGTGGCTCAGCGTGGCCGAGAACAGCAGGGTCTGGCGCTCCTCGCGGGCCGGCAGGCGGCGCATCAGGAAGCGCAGGTCCTTGATGAAGCCGAGGTCGAACATGCGGTCGGCCTCGTCGAGGATGCAGACCTCGCAGGCGTGCAGGCTGACGACGTGCTGCTTGACGTAGTCGATCAGGCGGCCGGGCGTGGCGATGATCACGTCGGTGCCGGCCTGCAGCAACTCACGCTGCTTGTCGTAGTCGACGCCGCCGTACACCAGCGTGTAGCGCAGGCCGAGCTGGCTGCCGAACTTCAGGGCGTCCTTGTGGATCTGGATGGCCAGTTCGCGGGTGGGCGCGAGGATCAGGGCGCGCGGATCGCTGTCCTTGCGGTTGGCCAAGGCCGGGCGGGTGAGCAGGCGGTTCACCATGCTCACCAGGAAGGCGAGCGTCTTGCCGGTGCCGGTCTGGGCCTGGCCGGCGACGTCGCGGCCGGCGAGGCTGACCGGGAAGGTCATGGCCTGGATGGGGGTGCAGCGGGAGAATCCGGCGCTTTCGAGACCGGCCATGAGGGCCGGGTGAAGGTCGAAACTGGACAGGGTGACGTCGGTCAGCGGTTTGTCGCTCATGGGATCCTTGCGTGGAGCACGTGGCCTGCGGCGCGGCGCGCCTGCGGGGTGAACCGGTTCGGTTCGGTCTTGCGCCCGCTTCACGCGCGGTCGCACACTGCGGCCGCGTAGGGCCGGCACCTCGGGGTTGCCAACCGCTCCGAGGGCCCCCAAGTGTACCAGTCATGGCCGCGGCGCCCGCGGCAGCCCATCGAGGACCTCCCATGAGCGACAAGATCTCCCACGTCGGCGATGCCGATTTCTCCACCGCGGTGCTCGGCAGCGACGTCCCCGTGCTGGTCGATTTCTGGGCCGAGTGGTGCGGCCCGTGCAAGGCCATCGCGCCCTTGCTGGACGACGTGGCCAAGGCCTACGACGGCAAGGTCAAGATCGTGAAGATCAACATCGACGACAACCCGCAGACGCCGCGCCAGTACGCGGTGCGCGGCATCCCGACCCTGATGATGTTCAAGGGCGGCAAGGTCGCCGGCACCCACGTCGGCCTGGCCGGCAAGCCGCAGCTGACCGCCTTCATCGACAAGAGCCTCTGAGGCTCCCCTGCTGAACCGGAGGCCGCCCGAGACTTGCCGGGCGGCCTCGGCCGGGTGTAGTGTCCCGGCGACTTCTGCGGTCGCGACGCCCTTTCCGCGACGCCACCCGCACACCCCTTCCAGCTCATCCCCTGAGCTTTCTCCACTCGCCATCGCGAGAATTCCCCGTGTCCGAAAACGAGATCGAAGGCGCCGACGCGCCTGCCGAAGCCGCGGAAAAAAAGCCCCGCCGCACCCGCAGCAAAGCCGCTGCCGAAACCCCTGCCGAGAGCCACGACACCGCGCCTGACGCGGTCGCCGCGACGCCCACGCCGGCCCCCGAAACCCCGGCCAGCCCGCCGGCCTCCACCAGCGCCGCGGTTCGCGACGTCATCGCCGATGCGATGAACGAAGACGACGACGGCCCGGACGGTGACGACGGCGATGACAGTGACGACGGCCAGGACGGCGGGAACGACGGCCCTGGCGGCCAGAACGCCGGCGGCCAGACCGGCCCCAACGGCGAGCCGCGCATGTCGCGCCGCGAGCGCTTCAAGCAGCGCATGAAGGAGCGCCGCGAGCGCCAGCGCGAGCAGCGCCGCAACGGCGGTGGTGGGTTCCAGAATGATGCCGAAGGCGACGACGCCGGCGGCCCGCCGCAGGGCGGCCAGAACCAGGGTCAGGCCGGTGGCGGCCAAGGCCAGGGCGGCAACGACTGGCAGCCGCGTCCGAGCTTCCAGTTCCCGGAAGGCTTCGTGGTGCCCTCGCTCACCGAGATGAAGCGCATGCCGGCGTTCCGGCTGCTCGACCTCGCCGAGCGCCTGAACCTGCATGAGGGCGTCGCCCGCATGCGCAAGCAGGACGTCATCTTCCAGCTGCTGAAGGTGCTCTCGCGCCACCCGAACGGCGTCGCCGCCGACGGCGTGCTTGAGATCCTGCCGGACGGCTACGGCTTCCTGCGCGGCGCCGAGGCGAGCTACCTCGCCGGCCCGGACGACGTCTACATCTCGCCCAGCCAGATCCGCCGCTTCAACCTGCGCACCGGCGACTACATCGCCGGTCGCATCCGCAGCCCGAAGGACGGCGAGCGCTACGTCGCGCTCAACCAGCTCGACACCATCAACGGCGAGCCGCTCGAAGCCAGCAAGGGCAAGGTGCTGTTCGAGAACCTGACGCCGCTGTTCCCGCGCGAGCGCTTCAAGCTCGAGCGCGGCAACGGCAGCTCGGAGGACATCACCGGCCGCGTGCTCGACCTGATGGCGCCGATCGGCAAGGGCCAGCGCGCCCTGATCGTCTCGCCGCCGAAGGCCGGCAAGACCATGCTGATGCAGCAGGTCGCCACCGCCATCACCACCAACCATCCGGACGTGCACCTCATCGTGCTGCTCGTCGACGAGCGCCCGGAGGAAGTGACGGAAATGCAGCGCACCGTGCGCGGCGAAGTCGTGTCCTCGACCTTCGACGAACCGGCCGCGCGCCACGTGCAGGTCGCCGAGATGGTGATCGAGCGCGCCAAGCGCCTGGTCGAGCACAAGAAGGACGTGGTGATCCTGCTCGACTCGATCACCCGCCTCGCACGCGCCTACAACACCGTGGTGCCGAGCTCCGGCAAGGTGCTGACCGGCGGCGTCGACGCCAATGCCCTGCACCGCCCGAAGCGCTTCTTCGGCGCGGCGCGCAAGGTGGAGGAAGGCGGCTCGCTGACGATCATCGCCACAGCGCTCGTGGAAACGGGCTCGAAGATGGACGAGGTGATCTACGAAGAGTTCAAGGGCACCGGCAACTGCGAAGTGCACCTCGACCGCCGCATCGCCGAGAAGCGCGTCTACCCGGCCATCAACATCAACCGCTCGGGCACCCGCCGCGAAGAGCTGCTGATCGAGCCGGACATGCTGCAGAAGATCTGGATCCTCCGGAAGCTGCTGCACCCGATGGACGAGCTCGCCGCAATGGAGTTCCTGCTCGACAAGATGAAGAACACCAAGTCGAACGACGAGTTCTTCAACTTCATGAAGCGCTGAGGCGGCGCGGCCGAGGCCGCGATGCCGATGAAGCAGAAACGGCGAAGGCCCCGCATCGCGGGGCCTTCGTCGTTTCTGCAGCGTCAGTTCTGCAACGTGTCGTCGAGCGACGAGCGCAGCCGGAAATCCATGGCCTCCCGCTGGCCTCCCGCGGTCATTGCGATCGCTCCGTGCTCGATCGCCTGCATCCATGGCAGCTGGCTGGCCCGGACATCGAGCACCGGCTGCCAACTGCCTGGACCGGTGCCGGGCGGCAGGAAAACCACCGGCACGAACACCGAGCCAGCCTCCATCGCCGCCGCGTCGGCAATGACCCAGTCGCGTGCCGCGGCGACAGCGTTGGCAACGAAACGCTCGGTCTTGGGGCCGGCGACGCGCGCGCTGCTGATGCGGTGGGCATAGATGTCGACGTCGTGGGCCGCTGCATCGACGACGCGCCCCGTGTCGTCCAACCGGAGCAGCAGCATGATGCGCGCACCGGTGCCCTCGAGGGCCATGGACGGCGGGTACTGCGGCGGGCTCAGGAAGGATCGGCGCATCGACGGCTCGCTGTCGGCCGGGGGATCAACGAACGTCACGTTCTCCACGCCAAAGCGCATCTTGCGCGGCTGGTCTGGAATGCGAAGGGCGTAGAGGTCGATCTCGAAATGGGCTTTGGCACGCACCGCTTCCCCGCTGCGTACCACGGGATCGAGCCGCCAACGGCCGAGCAGGGTGCGGTAGGTTTCGCGCTCGCCCGCCGGCAAGTCGATCTCGACCTCGGTGACCCGGCCATCGGGCTCGATGAAAAGGCTGCCAACGGTGCTGCGCTCGTAGCGCTGGGCGCGGACGTCGTCACCTTCGAGGCTGAAGCTCTGCTCGAGGGATCCGGTCTCGGCCGCCACGGGAAGCGCGCCGATCAACGCGGCAAGCGCCGCAGGGAGGATGCGTCGCACGATGGAGACTCCTTGTCGGGGGGTATGCCGGAGGCTGCCATGAGTGGGCACGGTCAACAAGAACAGGCGTCACCTGCGGCGAGTACCGCTCGCCGATCCGATAGGCCGACGACGGCGAGGCTAAGGCCGAACGGGTGCTAGGGATCCCGCGGCTTCAGCAGGCGGGCCAGCGAGGGCAGCACGCCCGAGGGCATCGGCGCGGCCGGCGTCGGCGCCGTGGCCGCCGCATCACCGGCGCCCGCGTCGACCGGCGGCTTCGCGTCGGCCTGGCGCACCGACTGGAACAGCGCGGCGATGTCGACGAAGCCACGGATGAGCGCCAAGTCGTAAGGGGTGCGACCGAGGCGATCACGCGCGGCGGGATGGGCGCCTTCTCGCAGCAGCCGCTCGACGATGCGGCCAAGGCCGTGCAGCGCGGCGAGATGGAGGGCGGTGAGGCCGCGGTGCTCGACGTGCGCCAACGACACCCCTTCGCTGAGCAAGCGATCCAAACCGGCCAACAGCACGTCCTCGTCGACGCTGGCGCCGGCCTCGGCGCGCGCGCCCAGCAGGAGCAAGGTGGGGGTTTGTTCCGAGGCGCTCGTCGCCTCGGCGTCGGCGTCGGCCAACAGCAGGGCATCGAACAGCGCGAGCACGCGGGCGCGCTCGCGTGAATTGAAGGCGAACAGCGCGGCGCAATGGAGGGGCGTCAGGCCCTGCGCGTCGCGCGCGGTGACGTCGGCGCCGGCGCGCAGCAGGCGCGACACCAGGTCGGGCAGGCCAAGCGCGGACGCCAACATCAGCGGCGTGACGCCACCCGGCATCGACTGTTCGGGGTCGGCGCCGGCGGCGAGCAGGCGATCGACGACATTGGCGTGGCGCATGCTGATGGCCGCGGAGAGCGGCGTCGCGCCCGTACGCGCGGCGATCGAGGCATCGGCATGCAATCCGAGCAAGTGGTCGACCAAGGCGATGTGACCACCGCCCGCAGCCCGGAGCAGGGCCGTGCAACCCTGCGCATCGACCCCGTCCACCGGAAGGCCCAGGGCAACGAGACGCACCACCGCGCCAAGGTCCCCGGCCATTGCCGCAGCGGGGAGATCGCCCGGTTGCAGCGCGCGGCCAGGCAGCTTCCATGGCCCCCAGTCCAGCCACTCGGCCAGGTCGCGACGACCGCGCGCCAGCGCCGCACCATGGGGCGTCTGCCCGTCGGCGGCACGCGCATCGGCGGGCGCACCGTGGCGGACCAGGCGCTTGATGACGGACTCATGCCCGCGCGCGACGGCGAGGTGCAGCGGCGTATGGCCGCGGGCGTCGCGCTGCGCCGGGTCGACGCCGCGCATCAGCAGCGCGTCGAGCACCGGCAGGCAGGGCAGCTGCGCGGCCAGGCCGAGGGCCGTGTCGCCGGTCGGCGCGGGACCAAACGGGTCCGCTCCACGCTCCAGAAGCTGCAACGCAATGGCTGACGCGCGCGTGGTCTCGCGTGGGTTGGCCGCCAGCCAGCGAGCCAGCGCCCCGACCCCTTGCGGCGTCTGTCCGGACGAGAGCAACGCGCGCAAACCGAGCTCGGCGTCGAGGCCGCGGTCGAGCAGCAGGAGACCAACGCTGTCCATGCCGGAGACCCGATCGTCGGCGTGCGCGCCGTGCTCCAGCAGCCACTCGAAGACGTCGATGCCGGCCGCGTCGGCGAATTCCAGCAGCAGCATCGATATCGCCACGCGGGCGGGCGGGTCATCGGCACCCAGCACCGCGCGGGCCTCCATGAAGTCGCGAGAGCGCAGCGCCTCGCGGAGACGCTCGCGAGCCGGCTTCGCCGCGCTCGCCGGTGCCGCCTCCTCGATGTCGCCCGGCAAGGGGTAGTCCGGGTCGAGCACGGCGACGAGCGGCCAGCGGCCGGCACCGACGGCATGGTCGACCGGTCGACGCCCCGCGGCATCGCGCGCCTCGCGATCGATGCCGAGCGCGAGCAGGGCTCGCAGGCGCTCCGGCTCGACGCCAGCTTCGCAGGCCAGTGCGAGGGCGTTGCGCCCGCCCACGTCGCGCGCCGACGGATCGGGGTTTCGCGCAAGCACCAGCGGCAACAGCGCCGGATTCGGCGAACGCGCGGCCTCCAGCAGGGCAGTGCGGCCTTCCTCGTCGGCGGCGTCCACCGCGGCGCCAGCGTCGAGCAGCACCTGTGCGATCGCGGCATGCCCGGCAGCCAGCGCTTCATGCAGGGCGGTGCGTCCGCGGGCATCGCGCGAGTCCACCTTGGCCTTGTGCTTGAGCAGCAGCTGCACACCGGCGGGATCGTCGTCGTCGCCCGCCGCGGCGGCGAGCAGGCTCGGCTGTGCCCCCGGGGATTCCGGCTTGGCGCCGCGCTCGAGCAGGAAGCGCGCGACGCGCCAATTGCCCGACGCGAGGGCCAGCGCGAGCGGCGGCTGCGCTTCGCCGTTGAGGGCGTGCAGGTCGGCGCCGGCATCGAGCAGTTGCGCCGCGATCGCCGGGTCGGTGCTGCGCGCAGCGTGGTGCAGCGGCGTGTTGCCGTCGCGGTCGGCGCGGCGCGGATCGGCGCCATTGGCCAGCAGCATGGTCACGGCGTCGATGCGGCCATGCCAGGAATCGCGCGTCGCCGCGAGCAGCGGGGTCAGGCCGGCATGCTCCTGGTTGAGGTCGGCGCCGCGGACGATCAACTCGCGCAGCAGGCGCAGGTCCGGGAGCAGTGACGCGAGCATCGGGAGGCTGCGCTGGTCGGGCGCCCCGGGCTCCGGCAGGGCGTCCGGGTCGGCGCCGGCGTCGAGCGCCGCGATTACGGCATCGATGCGGCCGGCACGGGCATGGGCATAGACATCGCCGAGAACCGTGGTCATGGGCTCGTCCTCGTCCGTGACGTCGGCCGCCGGCACCACGACGGGCTCCGGCGGCATCGGCGGCGCGTCCGGCGCATGGCCCGCACGCTGCATCGCGGCGTGGACCGCCAGCAGGCCAACGGCGTACGGCACCGCGAGCCACCAGATCGAGAGGAGGCGCGGTGGCGGCCATACCAGCAGCCATGCGCCCACCGAGGCCATGAGCACGGCGAAGGCCAGCGCGAGGCCGCGGCGCAGCGACCAGGTGCCGGGCACCGCAGCGGCCAGCGCGGCCAAGCCACCGCCCTGGCGCGCGGCCAGCGCGAACAGCGTCCATTGCCGCCACAGCACGGTCCACGCGAGCCCCACGACCGCGCCCAGCCCCAGGGCGGCGGCGAGGCTGCCGGTTTCGAGCAGGCTGCTCCATGGCCAGGCGAAACCGAGACCGAGCAGGGCGAGCGTGGCGCCCCAGAGAACGGCCAGCGTGACCGCATCACGCCACCACACGCGCGCCGGCGGGGCCTCGGGGGCGGGCGACAGCAGGGCCATGCCGAGGGCCAAGGCCGGCTGGGCCAGCCACGGCCCCAATACCGCCATCGCACCGACCGGCCACAGGGCCGGCAGAACGGCCAGCCCAAGGCCCACGAGCAGCAGCGGAAGGGCGAGGCTGCGCTGCAGCGTCGACCGCGGATCAGTCATCCACGCTCCCGTCGACGGGTGGCGGCGGGAACTGGACATGGAAACCCTGTCCGGCGAGGTTCGCTCGCACGACCGCGACGTCCTCCCGGGCCAGCTTGCGCTCCGGCGTCAGCGCGACGTCGAGCACGAAGCGCAGTTCGCCGAGCTGGGCACGCAGCACCTCGGGCAGCAAGCCGAAGGCGTCACGCTCGCGCAGGTAGACGAAGGTCTCGGCCTTGCGCAGGGATTTGTAGACGTAGGCCTGCATAGAGCAGCGGCGCGATGCGCCAGATCGTGAGAATACGGCGATTGTGGCCGCTGGCGGCCACAGTGACCAGCACGACGTCGCCGCTGGAGGCACCCGGGGGAAGCGCGCCGTCGCGCGGCCTCCGCGTTCCACCCTGCTAGGCTCGCGGCCTCGTTTTCCGCTGGAGACCCTCGTGCCGAACGCCCTGCCCCCGCTGCGCGGACTCGCCCTGTTCGCGTCGACGCTGGCCGTCGCCATCCCCACCCTCGCCGCGCCGGCGGCCCCGCCGCTCACCCTCGACCTCGCGATGTCGCACCCGGACTGGATCGGCCCACCGGTGGAGCAGCTCTGGTGGAGCGCCGATTCGCAGCACGTGGCCTACACGCTGAAGCGCGCGGGCTCGCCGGTGCGCGATGTGTTCCGACAGCCCGCGGCCGGCGGCGAGGCGGTGAAGCTGCCCCCCGCCGACGTTGCGGAAGCCGACGCCGCCGCGCCGGTGTTCGACGCCCGTCGCACGCGCATGGCCTACTTGCGCAACGGCGACGTATTCGCGGTGACCCTCGCCACCGGCCAGCGCGTCCAGTTGACGCAAAGCGCCGCCGACGAGACCGACCTGCGTTTCGCCGCCGATGGCAATGCCGTGTTCTACCGCGTCGGCGACGAATGGCGCGCCTACGAGTTCGCCGCGCAGGGCGAGCGCACCGTCGCCGTGCTGAAGGCCGAGAAGGACCCGCAGGCGGCACCGAAGCCGGACGTGCTGCGCGACGCCGAACTGCGACTGATCGAAACGCTCGCGCGCCAGCGCGCCGACCGCGACGCCCTGGCCGCCGAGGCCAAATCGCAACGCGCCGGCGACCGCACGCGCGCGGTTGCGCCGGTCTTTCTCGGCGACGACGTGACCATCGCCGAGAACAGCCTCTCCACCGACGGCCGCCACGTGCTGGTGGCGCTGGAGCCGAAGGGCGCCGATGCCGGTCGCGACGGCAAGATGCCGCGCTACGTCAACGAGGACGGCTTCGAGGACGCCGAGGACGTGCGCACGCGCGTGGGCCGCAACGCGCCGATCGCGCAGACGTTCAAGCTCGTCGACCTCGCCGACGGCACGATCACCGACCTCGACCTCAAGGCCCTGCCCGGCATCGACGTCGATCCGCTCGCCGCGCTGAAGAAGGAACACGGGCAACCCGCGCTCGAGGGCCTGCGCGCCGTGCGCCTGATGGACGTGCGTTTCGCCCCGGACGGCACGCCGCTGGCCATGTTGCGCAGCGTCGACAACAAGGACCGCTGGATCGTCCGCATCGACCGCGACACGGCCGCGCTCTCGACGGTGCACCGCCTGACGGACGCCGCGTGGATCAACTGGAACTTCAACGACTTCGGCGTGCTGCCCGATGGCCGTGCGTGGTGGCTCTCCGAGGAATCCGGCTATTCGCACCTCTACGTGCAGGACGGCCGCCGCGCGAAGGCCCTCACCAGCGGCCGCTGGGAAGCCTCGTCGCCCGTCCTCACGGCCGATGCCGCCAGCTTCGTCTTCGTCTGCAACCGCGCATGGCCGGGTGACTACGAACTGTGCCGCGTGCCGGTGGCCGGCGGCGAGGTACGCGAGTTGACGACGCTCGACGGCGTGGAGGACTTCGCCATTTCGCCGGATGGAAAGAACGTGGCGCTGCGCTGGTCGGCCTCGTTCACGCCGCCGCAGGCCGCCGTGGTCGGCATCGATGGCGGCGACGTGCGCACGCTCACCGACACGCGCACAGCGGCCTTCCAGGCCATGCCGTGGCGCGCGCCGCGCTTCGTGCAGGTGCCGAGCAGCGATGGCGCGGGCACCGTCTGGGGCAAGCTCTACACGCCCACCACGATGGAGCCCGGCAAGCAGTATCCGGTGGTGATGTTCGTG
>JAIXTZ010000095.1 GCA_027483745.1 Lysobacteraceae bacterium | reverse complement strand
GGCAAGAACGCCGTGAAGATCACCCGCATCACGCCCATGGCCGGCAGCAAGCCGCGGGCGAACTGAGGACCACCCCATGAGCACCGAAAAAGACGCCGCCGACCTCGCCATGTGGGGCGACCTCGCGCCCAGCCCGGCCCCGGCCGCCAGCAGCGGCGCCGCGGGCGACGCCAACCTCGACCTGATCCTCGACGTGCAGGTGACGCTGTCGCTCGAGGTCGGCCGGGCACGCATCCCGATCCGCAACCTGCTGCAGCTCAACCAGGGCTCGGTCGTCGAACTCGAGCGCGTCGCCGGCGAACCGCTGGACGTCTACGTCAACGGCACGCTGGTCGCGCAGGGCGAAGTGGTGGTGGTGAACGAGCGCTTCGGCGTGCGCCTCACCGAAGTCGTCAGCCCGTCCGAGCGCATCAAGCGCCTGCGCTGATGGACGCCCTGCTGCTCGCTGCCACTGCCGCGCCTGCCGTCGCCAAGACCGTGCAGGTGGGCCAAGCCGTGCCGCAGACCGCCGGCCTCGGCGGCACCCTGCTGGCGCTGGGCCTCGTCATCGGCCTGATCCTGTGCCTCGCGTGGGTGCTGAAGAAGCTGCCCGGCGCCGGCCTGAAATCCATGGCCGGCCTGCGCACCGTGGCCAGCCTCGCCGTCGGCCCGCGCGAGCGCGTGGTCATCGTCGACTGCGGCGGCCAGCAGCTGCTGCTCGGCGTCACCCAGCACAGCGTCAACCTGCTGCACACCTTGCCCGAGCCCTTGCTCGACGCCCCGACGCAGGCCGGCTTCGCCGAATTGCTGGCGCGATTGAAGGCGCGCGACTCCGCGTAGTCCGGCACGCCGCTTGCACGTCACCGGGCATCCCCGTCGGAGGCCCGTCGTGCCCGCTCTTTCCTCACTCCTCCGCTACTCGTTCGTCGCGCTGGCCCTGCTGCTGCCGGCGCTGGGTTTCGCCACGCCTGCCGGCCCGCAGCCCACCGGCCTGCCCGAGGTGACCGTCGCCAACGTGGGCGGCGACGACGTCAGCGTCTCGCTGGCGGTCCTGCTGTCGATGACGGCGCTGACCCTGCTGCCCAGCCTGCTGCTGGCGTGCACGGCGTTCACCCGCATCATCGTGGTGATGGCCCTGCTGCGCATGGCGCTGGGCACCGGGCAGACGCCCTCGAACCAGATCCTCGTCGGGCTGGCGCTGTTCATCACGATGATGGTGATGATGCCGGTGGCCGACCAGGCCTGGGCCGCCGGCCTGAAGCCCTACCTCGACGGCACGCTGCCCTTCGACGCGGCGTGGGCGGCGACCTCCGAGCCCTTCCGCGCCTTCATGCTGGCGCAGATCCGCGACACCGACCTGCTCACTTTCGCCAACCTCTCGGGGCACACGCAGGGCTTCGCGTCGCCGGAGGAGATCCCCTTTGGCGTGCTTGTCGCCTCGTTCATCACCTCGGAGCTGAAGACGGCGTTCGAGATCGGCTTCCTGATCTTCATTCCCTTCGTGGTGATCGACCTCGTCGTCGCCAGCGTGCTGATGTCGATGGGCATGATGATGATGTCGCCGATGCTGGTCTCCGCCCCGTTCAAGATCCTGCTCTTCGTGCTGGTGGATGGCTGGGTGCTGATCGTCGGCACGCTGGCCGGGAGCTTCAACCCGGCGGTGATGAGCACTGCTGCCACGGCGGTCGGAGCGGGCTGACATGACCCCGGAAACCGCCATCACCGAACTCCGCGCCGGGCTCGAGCTGGCCTTGCTGGTGGGCGGTCCGCTGCTGGTCGTCGTGCTCGGCGTCGGCGTCACCGTCGGCCTCGTGCAGGCCGCCACGCAGATCAACGAGCCGACCGTCGCCTTCATCGCCAAGGCCGTGGCGCTGGTGGTCGCGCTCGCCGCGATGGGCAGCCTCCTGCTCGGCAAGCTCGTCGACTACACCATCGCGCTGTTCCAGCGCATCCCCGCGCTGGTGGGCTGATGGCCGCCGCAGGCAGCATCCCCGGCATCGTGCTCGACGGCGGCGATATGTTCGCCGCCATCAACGCGACGCTGTGGACCAGCCTGCGCGTGGGTGGCCTGCTGATGGTGGCGCCGCTGTTCGGCACCCGCACCGTGCCGCGGCGGGTGAAGGGCATGCTGGCGATGGCGCTCGCCTTCGCGATGGCGCCGCTGGCCGGCCCGCCGCCGCCGCTGCCCGGCATCGACCCGCTCACCGTGCTCACCGTCGCCCGCGAAGTGCTGATCGGCGTCGGCATGGGCTTCGTGCTGCGTCTTGCCTTCGAGGCCGGCGCGCTGGCCGGCGAGTTCGTCGCGCAGGGCACCGGCCTGTCCTTCGCCGTGATGGCCGACCCGCTGCGCGGCACCAACGCCGGCGTGGTCGGGCAGTGGTTCTACCTGTGCTTCGCGCTGATCTTCCTCTCGATGAACGGGCACCTGATGATCGTCGAGCTGCTCGCCGATTCCTGGAGGGCCGTGCCGCTGCAGTCGAACTGGGCGCCGACGCCGGAGGCGCTCCGCGCCATCGCCGATTTCGGCGGGCAAATGTTCCTCGTCGGCATCCAGATCGCCTTGCCGGTGGTGCTGGCGATGCTGGTGATCAACCTCGCCTTCGGCGTGATGAGTCGCGCCGCGCCCTCGCTCAACCCGATCCAGCTCGGCCTGCCGGCCTCGGTGCTCGTCGGCCTGCTGTTGATGGGCACGCTCACGGGCCAGCTGCTCGGCCCGCTGCGCGCGAATCTCGAGGCGGCCTTCGAACTCTCCACCGGCTGGTTGGGCTGAGCCATGGCGGAGAGCGAGAGCGGCCAGGAGAAAACCGAAGAGCCGAGTGCCAAACGGCTCAAGGACGCGCGCGAGAAGGGCGACAACCCGCGCTCACCGGAGCTCGCCACGGCGTCCGTTTTCGTCGCCGCCATCCTCGCGCTGATCGCCTTCGGCGGCTGGATGGCCGGGCACGCGATGGCGTGGATGGCCAACCAGCTGCGCCATGCGGGCGAAGGGCAGGGGCTGGGTGCCGACCTCGTGACGCGCGCGGGGCTGTCCATCGGCGAACTGATGCTCGCCGTTGGGCCGCTGATGGGCGCTTGCGTGCTCGCGGCGTTCGTCGCGCCGGCGGTGATGGGCTTCAACTTCAGCACCGAAGCGCTGTCGCCGAATGCCGAGCGGCTGTCGCCGATCGCGGGGCTGAAGCGCATCTTCGGCACGCAGGGGCTCGGCGAGCTGGTGAAGTCGCTGCTGCGTATCGCCATCCTCGGCGCCATCGGTACGGTCTATTACCTGTCCTACGAAGACCGCCTGCTGCAGCTGTCGCAGCTGCCGGTCGCGACCGCAGCCGCGGAGGGCTTCGGCCTGATCCTCGGCCTGCTGATGGCCATGGGCGTGGGCCTGGTCCTCCTCGCCGTTGCGGACGTCCCGTGGCAGCTGTGGAGCTGGAAGCGCCGGCTGAAGATGACCCGGCAGGAGCTGCTCGAGGAGATGAAGGAGATGGAGGGCCGCCCCGAGGTGAAGGGGCAGATCCGCCGCATGCAGCAGCAGCTCGCCAGCGGCCGGATGATGGAGGCCGTGCCCACCGCCGACGTCGTGGTCGTGAACCCGACGCACTACGCCGTTGCACTGAAGTACGACCCGAAGAAGGCGCAGGCGCCCATCGTCGTCGCCAAGGGCCTGGACGAAGTCGCGCTGAACATCCGCAAGGTCGCCGACGCGCACAAGGTCGCCATCGTCGAAGCGCCGCCGCTGGCCCGCGTGCTGCACGCGCAGGCCGAACTCGACCGCGAGATCCCGGTGAAGCTCTACCAGGCCGTGGCGCAGGTGCTGAGCTACGTCTACCAGCTCAAGGTGTGGACGCCGAAGCGCGGGGCGTACCCGACGCTGCCGGATTTCGGGGCGCTGGAACGCGGGGAGTAGCAGCGAAGCTGATCGCAACACGACGGGCTCCGCCGTCGAGGCTGGCCCGCCCCGTCACCAGCCACGCGAGATTTCCGGCGGTCGGCCCAAAGGGGGCGTCCTGCCCCTTGGGCCGATCGCGCATCCTGCGCGACCCCTTCGGGGCTTTCGCCTCGACCGCGCGCCGGGGCTCCTTATTCGCCTCGCCGTCGGCGCCCGCCGTGTCGCTCGCGTTCGCCGCGAAGCTCGGTGGCGCCGAGTCCGCGGAGAGCGGCCCACCGGCACGCGTGGCAGGCGCCGGCGTAGGCGGGCGATCCCGCCGGCACACGTCTTGCACGTCTCGTCCGACCCCACGCTCCGCGCGAGACCCATGGCCGCCGTGATGACCCCCTTCGACCGCACCCGCCAGCTGATCCAGCAGGGTGCGGCCGTGCCGCTGGTGCTGATCGGCGTGCTGGCGATGATCGTGGTGCCGCTGCCGCCGCTGGCGCTGGACGTGCTGTTCACCCTGAACATCGCCGCCTCGCTGGTGGTGCTGCTGGCGGTGATCTACGTGAAGCGGCCGCTGGAGTTCTCGATCTTCCCGACCG
>JAIXTZ010000298.1 GCA_027483745.1 Lysobacteraceae bacterium | reverse complement strand
CGCGTTGGACGCTTCCGCGCGCCCTGCGGCACCATGGCGCGTCCCTCGGAGTCCACGATGCGCGCGTTTTCCTTCCGATTCCTCCGCACCCTTTCGCTCGTCGGCCTCCTTGCCGGCGTCCCGGCTCTCGGCGCGCAGGCGCCGACGGCCGGCGTTGCGCCCGCGACCGGTCCGGTCGTCGCCACGGAGCCCGCATCGGCCCCCGCCCGGGAGCTCGAGTGGTACACCGCCGAAGTGCCGGTGACCTCGCAGGAGAGTCGCGAGCGTGACGCCGCCCTCGGCCGCGCGCTCGCGCAGGTGCTGGTGCGGGTGAGCGGCGACGTCGCGGCCCCCAACCACCCCGTCGCGCAGCGGGCGCTCCGGGTCGCCGAGTCGATGGTCGCGGGCACCGAGTACCGCGATGTCGAGGAGGTCGTCGGTGGCGTGCCCATGCAGCGACAGGTGCTCGCGGCCAGCTTCGACCCCGAGGCCGTCGACGCCTTGGTGGTCGCTGCCGGGTTGCCCCTGTGGGCCGGCGAGCGGCCGAAGCCGATGCTGTGGCTGGCGGTCGACGATGGCGGCGGTGCCGGCCCGCGGCTGGTGTCGGCGCAGCAGATCAACGTGGTGAAGCCGCTCGCGCAGCGCGGCCTCGAGCGCGGCGTGCGCTTCCTGCTGCCGGGGGGCACGGCCGTTGAGCAACCCGCAGCCGGCAGCATCTGGGCCTTGGATGCGGCCGCGGTGAGCGTGCTGTCCAGCCGCTACGGCGCCCGCGTACAGCTGCTCGGCAAGGTCTCCCGCGCCGGCGCCGCGGGCTGGAGCAGCAACTGGCTGCTGGCCGATGGCAGCACCGAGCTCGCCCGCTGGAGCGTGACCGACCCCAGCCCCCAGCGGGCGATCGCCGCGGGCGCCGACCGTGCGGCCGACACCCTTGCGGCGCGGCAGGCGAAGCGCGTCGAGGCCGGCAAGGCCGAGGTGCTCGAGGCCGAGATTCTCGGCATCGACAGTCAAGCGGCGTGGCTCGACCTCGCGAGCTACTTGCAGTCGCTGCCGGTGCTGCGCCACCTCGACGTCGTCGAGGCCCGCCCTGACTCGCTGCTCGTGCGTCTCGACCTGGCCGTCGACCGGGCGCGTTTCGAAGCCATGCTCGCAGGTTCCGGCCATCTGGCTCCCGAAACGACGGCGCCGACGACTGACGCGGCTGGGCCCACGCCGCTGCGTTACCGCGTGGTGCGCTGACCCGATGCGAAGGACCGTCCGATGAGTTCCTCCCTGCTCTGGTTGCGCCCCTGGCTGTGGTTAGGCGGCTTCGTCGTGCTCGGCCTGCTGTTGTGGCTGCTGGGCCCGGTGTTGACGCCGTTTGCCGTCGCGGCGCTGCTCGCGTGGATGGCCGACCCGCTGGTCTCGCGCATCGAGCGTCGCGGGCGTTCGCGTACCACGGCGGTGACCCTCGTCTTCCTGATGATGAGCTTGCTGGTGGTGCTGGTGGCGCTGCTGCTGGTGCCGATGCTGAAGACGCAGGTGGAGCAGGCCGGCGAATGGGGCCCGAAGCTCGGCGCATGGATCACCGCCACGGCCATTCCCTGGGTGGAGGCCCGCCTCGACGTTTCGATCGCCGCCTACGTCGATCCCGCCGAGCTCGGCAACCTGCTGAAGGCGCACTGGCAACAGGCGGGCGGCGTGGCGGCGAACGTCATCGGTGGGCTCTCGAAGTCCGGGTTGGCCCTGCTTGGACTGGTGGCCAACCTGCTGCTGATCCCGCTGGTTACCTTTTACTTTATGCGCGACTGGCGCGGCATGATCTCGGCCGTGCACGAGCTGATCCCGCGTCCGCTCGAGCCGACCGTCGTGCGCCTCGCGCGTGAATCCGACGACGTGCTGGGCGGCTTCTTGCGCGGCCAGGTGAGCGTGATGATTGCGCTGGGCCTGATTTGTGGCGTGGGCCTGAGCCTGATCGGCCTCGATCTCGGCTTCCTGATCGGCATGATCGCCGGCCTGCTCAGCTTCGTGCCCTACCTCGGTACGGCCATCGGCCTGATCGCGGCGGTGATCGCCACCCTGGTCGAGCATGGCGACCTGTTCCACCTCGTGCTGGTCTGCGCAGTCTTCGGCGGCGGGCAGTTGGTCGAGGGCTTTGTGCTGACACCTTGGCTGGTGGGCGATCGCATCGGCCTCCATCCGGTGGCGGTGGTCTTCGCCATCATGGCCGGCGGTCAGCTCTTCGGCTTTCTCGGCATCCTGCTGGCCTTGCCGGCGGCGGCGGTGTTCATGGTGCTGCTGCGCTACGCCCACGAGCGCTACACGCAGAGCCTGCTTTACCGAGAAGACCGCGATGGCGACGGCGTACTGGAAGGCGAGGGCGAAGGACCGCCCGCCGACGAAGCCGGCGACACGCGCCCGGCATGAGTGCCCAGCTGCCGCTGGCGCTGCCGGTGGGGCCAGACCAGCGTTTCGAGCTGTTTGTCGGCCATGACTGGGCTGTCGAGGTGTTGCGCTCCGCGTCGAAGGGCGCGCGTGCCGATGCGTCGATCGGGGCAGGCGTGTTCGTCGAAGGCGCGGAAGGCAGCGGCAAGAGCCACCTGCTGCTCGCCGCCTGTCGCGAGGCGCACGAGGCCGGACGTCGCGCACGCTACCTGCCGGTGCCGGCCTTCGCGGGCGCGCTGGGTTCGGCGCTCGATGGTCTTGAGGCGAACGATCTCGTGGCCGTGGATGGCATCGATACCGTCGCGGCATCGCGCGCCGATTGCGAGGCGTTGTTCCACCTGCACAACCGCCTTCGCGATGCCGGCAGAACGCTGGTGTACGCCTCGCGCCTTCCGGCAGGGGACGTGGCCTGGGCCTTGCCCGACCTGCGCTCGCGGCTGGGCCAGGGCCTGAGGGTGTCGCTCGACGTGCTCGATGACCACGGGCGCCGCGAGGCATTGCGTCGTCGCGCTGCGCGTCGCGGGCTCGAGTTGGACGACGCCGTGCTCGATTGGCTGTTCCGTCGCGTCGAGCGTGACCTGAAATCCCTTACCGCGCTGCTGGATCGCCTTGATCGTGCAGCGCTTGCCGCGCAGCGCCGATTGACGGTTCCGTTCGTGCGCCAATGCATTGATGACCCCCCGCCCCCCAAGGAAGCCCGATGAGCAGCGAACCCACCCTCCACTTGGTCGACGAGCCCACCGAAAGCGAGCTCGCCCTCATCCTCGTCCGGCTCGAGCACTGTCTCGGCGACGACTTCGACGCCCGTTCCGAAGAGGGACTTGCCGAGCTGCTGGCCTTGTCCGCGAAGGTGGTGGTCGCTTGCCAGGCGATGTTCGCGAGAGGGAAACAGCGCGTCGAGATCGTCGATCACCTCGTCGCCCTGGGGGGCCGCGCGGAGACGCTGATGCCCTTCGTCGACCGCGCCGAGTCCTTCCATCGCGACGGCGTACAGCCGGTCGGAGCGGCCTTGGGCGGCAGCTCCCCCCTTCGCGAAGCGGCGATCCTGTTCATGCTGGTCATCGCCGCGGCCGTCGTGGGATTCGTGCTGTTTTGATCGATCAGCGCGATTGGCACGCCAGGGTCGGAAAGCCGGCGTCGTCCTCGGGGCCGACCTGGCAGGGAATCCCCAGCGCCTCCAGCGACTGGTCGAGCGCTGCGAGCGTCGACGGCAGGTCTCCGCTGTATCCGGACTGCTCCAACGGGCAAGAGGCGGGCAAGGCCTTGCCTTTGCGCTCGTCAAGGCGGGTCACCGCGATGTCCTCCCAAGGCTGTTCGGACCAATGGCCCTGCAGACGACGAAGGGCGGGCGTCGTCTCGGGAACCTCCTCTCGCCGGTCGACGAGTTCCCAGAACGCGGCATTCACCCAGCTGCAGTAGGCCGCCGCCGATGGCGGCGTGTGCATGAGCATCTCCACGGCGGCATCGGCCGCCAACGTCGGGGGCTCGGCGGAGGTCGGCAATCCGAGATTCCGCGAGTGGATCGCTGCCCGCCTCGCTGCGGCGACCGCGCTGGTGATCCGCTCGATGTCCTGTGAATTCCGGGGGGGAGTGGTCTTGCCGTACCAGCGCGCCAACGACGGGCATTGCTCGATGGTCTTCCCGGCCGGCAAGCCCAGCGTCGTCGGAAAGAAGGTGTCGATGCCCTGCGCGCTCTGCGAATCGAAACGAGCCAGGATCAGCGCGTCCAGCAGTTGGCCGGCGTGGTCGATCGTCGGCTGGAGACCCTTCTGGGCAAGGAACTCCGCGTAATCCTCATCGCAGTGGCGGTTCGCGACGTAGAAGTCATGATCCGTGTAGCCGCCCGTGTAGGGCACGTTGGGCGGGCCCAGCACGGAAACGAAGGCCAGGGGGGTGACGATGCCCAGCTGGGCGTACGCCGAGGCCGCCTGCATCTGTTCGTCGCCATACGACTCCGCAGTCATGCGGGGCATGTGGGCGGCGAGCTCGGCCAGCCCTCGCGCGTACAGCGCGTAACGGTGATGCGGATGGATGTCCTCCTCTCCGGGCAAGGACTGCCGCACCTGCTCGTCCGTGCCTTCGACGAGGATCAGGTCGAACAACGTGACCGCGGCGTGCCGGGAGGGTGGGATCCGATCCGACAGGCGCTGGCGCAGCGACGGCTCGAAGCGATCCAGGGACAAGGCGATAACGTCGGTGGATTGCAGGCCGTTGGCATTCGCGAGGAAGGTGGGGACGTCGCCGCGAAGCAGGGCCGACTCGGCCGCCTCGCCACTGGCCAGAGCTTCCTCCCCCTCATCCGCACAGGACGCGCGCCAGGTCGCGAGCACGGATTCATCGTAGGTGTCCGGCGCGAGATGCCGCTCGAGCCGCAACAGCAGCCAGCGGTCGGATCGCCAGGCAGGGCACAGGATGGTGATATCGGCGCCGTTCTCGTCCAGTCGGCCCGTTGCGAACCGCTGCAGGGTGACGTGGCGGACCCACGGCTGCGCGACCGCCTCCGGAAGTGTCTGGCGCGTTAGCGTCCAGCGGCCCGCATTGTCCCGAAGGGGAATCTCCGGGCCGAACACCAGCACGGCCAGAACCCAAGCGACGCTCATGCGCTTTGCCAACCATCGCGTGCGTTGGCCCAGTTCGCCGAACGCCATGGTCATCAGCGCCAGCGTGGCGAAGCCCACAGCGATCACCATCGCCAACACCTGCAGGGGCCAGCGACTGATTCTGACGAAGCCAAGGATCTCCAAGCCCGCTTCGAAGCGCAGGCATGCGCCGGCGGCGACGGCCATCGCGAGCATCCACACCGCGGCGCCAGCGAACCACAGCAGGCGGTCGTTGGCCCATGGCCGTCCAGAATGACGCAGTTGCCTGCACACGAAGGCCAGCACGGTCGCGGTGAGCGCGTTGCTGCCAAAGAAGAGGGCCGAGCGGCCGTCTTCGTTGAAGGCGGCAACCGCTGCGAGCAGGGAGCAAGCGGCCGCGATCAGTTGCCAGGCGGCGAAATGGCCGGCGGCGCTTGCCGCATCAGGATCGATCGTCGCGGTTGAGCTCGCGGAGGGCTGGGGGGCGTTGTCGTGCATCGGTGCACTCGGGCGGGGGGGAGAGTCGGGCGTCCAGCGTCGCCAGCCGCTCGGGCGTGCCGACGTCGGTCCAGCGGCCGTCGTGGCGCTGCCCGGTGATCGCGCCGCGGGCGATGGCCGCATCGAACAGGGGGCGCAGCTTGAATCGCGGCGGGGTGTCGTCCGCACCGGGTGCTGCACCGACGACGCCGCGCCAGCCGTCGAGGAAGGCGCGGCGGTACAGGCCGATGCCGGAGAAGGTGAGGGCCTCGGCGCCGTCGCTCGTGAGCTGCAGGCGCCCGTCGTCGCCGAGGGCGAAATCGCCGCGGCCGTGGTGTTCGGGGTTCGTGACCATCAGCAGGTGCGCGAGACCCGCGGGTTCGCGAGGCAGCGTGGCGAAGTCGACATCCATCCACACATCGGCGGCGATGGCGAGGAACGGGGCCTCGCCCAGCAGCGGCAGGGCGTTGAGCATGCCGCCGCCGGTTTCGAGGGGCTCTGCGCCTTCGTAGACGTAGTGCAGCCGGAGACCCCAAGCGCTGCCATCGCCCAGCGCGGGGGCGAAGCGGTCGGCCAACCAGCTGGTGTTGACGACGACGTCGCGCACGCCGAGCGCCGCGAGTTTTTCGAGATGCCAGGCGATCAGCGGCTTGCCGCCGGCCATGAGCAGGGGCTTGGGCGTCGTTTCGGTGAGTGGCCGCATGCGCTCGCCCTTGCCGGCGGCGAAGACGAGGGCGTGCGTCGGGCGATCGCTCATGCGCGGTGGCGGATCAGCGCCGCGGCAGCGCGCCGATCGGCGGCAGCACGCGCTCCTCGATCACCGCCTGCAGGGGCTGCAGCATGCGGTGCTTCGGGATCACGTCGAGCAGGTAGCGCACGAAGCGCGGCGCGTCGGCGAGGTACTTCGGCTTGCCATCGCGGTGGTTCAGCCGCGCGAAGATGCCGAGCACCTTCAGATGCCGCTGCACGCCGATCAGGTCGACGTCGCGGCGGAAGTCGGTGAGCCCCGGCACCGGCAGGCCGGCGGCGGTCGCGCGCTCGTGGTAGCGAGCCACGCCCCAGTCCACGAGCTCCTGCGGCCAGCCGTGGAAGGCGTCCTTGAACAGCGAGAGCACGTCGTAGCTGATCGGCCCGACCACGGCGTCCTGGAAGTCCAGCACGGCGAGTCCGCCGTCGCGAAGCGGCATCAGGTTGCGCGGCATGAAGTCGCGATGCACCAGCACGGTGGGCTGCGCGAGGATCGCGTCCATCAGCCGGCGGTAGACCAGCTCCAGCGGATCAGTGAGCGCGCAGTCGAGCGGGTGGCCGAGATGGGTGCCCAGCAGCCAGTCGTCGAACAGCTTCAGTTCGCGCGTGAGCAAGGCCTCGTCGTAGCGTGGGAAGCCGGCCGGCGCGACGATCTTCTGCAGCGGCAGCAGCTGGTCGAGCGCGGCATCGAACCAGTCGGTCGCGTTCGCTTCGTCGATGACCTGCAGCAGGGTCTGCGTGCCGAGATCCTCCAGCAGCAGGAAGCCGGCCTCGACCTCGCGGGCCAGCACACGCGGGACACGCACGCCGCCGTGTTCGAGCAGGTCGCGGATGGCGAGCCAGGGCCGCACATCTTCTTTGCCGGGCGGCGCATCCATGACGATGCGCGTCGGCTCGCCACTGCTGCGCCAGTAGCTGCGGAACCCCGCGTCCATCGACGCGCGTTCGAGCGTGGCCGAGGCGTCGCCCAATGTTGCCCGGGCGAAGGCGAGGCGGGCTTCGGCGCGTGCGGCCTCGTCGGCCGTCGCGGCCGTTCCGGTGTTCGTCATCGCCTCACTTGCCCTTCAGCGCCTTGACCAGCGCGAGCAGCGCCACCGCGCCGCCCACTGCGGCGGCGAAGCGCATCCAGCGCCCGCCGACGGTGATGTCGAAGGTGTCCAGCACCCACGAAGCGCAAATGGCCCCAGCCATCCCAAGCAGGGTGGTGAGGATCAGGCCGAGCTTCTGTTTTCCGGGGAAGATCCAGCGCGCCAGCAGGCCGGCGACGAAGCCCAGCAGCAGGATCTGCACCCAGCCGTAGCCGAGAAAACCGAGGTCCATCGAACGTTCTCCCTTGAGATCAGCAGCAGCCGTGGTCGCCGAATTCCGCGCCGCCCGCGGCCACGCCGACGCCGCGCGTCAGGCCCTTCTGCGAGGCCTCGTAGTGCTCGGCGATCACCTGCGCCACCGCCTGCGTCACGCGCTTGCCGGTGGGGATGTGCAGGAATTCGTTGGGGCCGTGCGCATTGCTGTGCGGGCCGAGCACGCCGGTGATCATGAACTGCGCGCCCGGGAACTTCTCGCCGAGCATGCCCATGAACGGGATGGTGCCGCCTTCGCCCATGTACATGGCCGGCGCGCCGAAGGCGTGCTTCGACGCATGGTCGATGGCGTGCGACAGCCACGGGCTCATCGCCGGGGCGTTCCAGCCGGTGCTGCTCTTCTCCAGATCGAAGCTCACCTTCGCGCCGTAGGGTGGGCTCTTGATGAGCGCGTCGCGCAGCGCGTGGCCGGCCGTCTTGCCATCGGCGGTGGGTGGCAGGCGCATCGACAGCTTCACCGCGGTGAAGGGGCGCAGCACGTTGCCGGCGTTCGACAGTGAGGGCCAGCCCTCCTGGCCGGTGACCGACAGCGCCGGGCGCCACGTGCGGTTGAGCACCAGCTCGGCGAGGTCGTCGAGCGCAGGCTGCATGCCCTTCACAAAGGGAAACTTGCTGTACACCTCGTCGCCGAGGACGGCGGCGGCCTTCTTCGCCTGCTCGATGCGCTCCGGCGGGATGGCGACATGCAGGGCATCGAGCGTGACGCGGCCGGTCTCGATGTCCTCGATGCGGGCCAGCAGCTGGCGCAGCACGCGGAACGACGAAGGCACGATGCCGCTGGCGTCGCCGGAGTGCACGCCTTCCTCCAGCACATCGACGCGCAGGTTGCCGCCGGCCAGGCCGCGCAGCGAGGTGGTGCACCAGAGCTGGTCGTAGTTGCCACAGCCGGAGTCGAGGCAGACCACCAGCGAAGGCTTGCCGATGCGCGCGGCGAGATGGTCGACGTAGAAAGGCAGGTCGTAGCTGCCGGACTCCTCGCAGGCTTCGATGAGGATCACCGCGCGGCAATGCGGCTTTCCCTGGTCCTGCAGGGCCTGGATCGCGGCCAGCGAACCGAACAGCGCGTAGCCGTCGTCGGCGCCGCCGCGGCCGAACAGTTTGTCGCCCTTGATCACCGGCACCCAGGGGCCGAGGTCCGGGTCCCAGCCGGTCATCTCCGGCTGCTTGTCGAGGTGGCCGTAGAGCAGGACCGTGTCGCCGTCTGCGCCGCCGCCGTCGGTGCCTGGGACCTCGATGAAGATCAGCGGCGTGCGGCCCTCGAGCCGCACGATCTCGACCGTCATGCCCTTCACCGGCTGCCGCTTCGCCCAGTTCGCGAGCAACTGGGTGGCGTCCTCCATGTAGCCGTGCTTCACCCAGTCGGCGTCGAACATCGGCGACTTGTTGGGGATGCGGATGTACTCGACGAGGCGCGGGACGATGTCGTCGTCCCACATCTGGCCGACGAAAGACTG
>JAIXTZ010000136.1 GCA_027483745.1 Lysobacteraceae bacterium | reverse complement strand
TTCCTGCGCACGCAGGACGCGATGGGCATGGGCGAGGACCGCATCCCGAAGTTCGACGAGCTCAACCGCATGCTGCGCGCGCGCACCGGCTGGGAGCTGATCGGCGTCGAGGGCCTGCTGCCCGAGCTGACCTTCTTCGAGCACCTCGCGGCGCGCCGCTTCCCGGTGACCTGGTGGATCCGCACGCCGGAGCAGCTCGACTACTTGAGCGAGCCCGACCTGTTCCACGACCTGTTCGGCCACGTGCCCCTGCTGATGAACCCGGTGTTCGCCGACTACCTGCAGGCCTACGGGCACGGTGGCGTGCGCGCCCACGGATTCGGCGCCGAAGCGCTCGCCCAGCTGACGCGGCTGTACTGGTACACGGTGGAGTTCGGCCTGATCAACACGGCCGCCGGCCTGCGCATCTACGGCGCCGGCATCCTGAGCTCGAAGAGCGAGTCGGTGCACTGCCTCGACTCGGCCGCGCCGAACCGCATCGGCTTCGACCTCGAGCGGATCATGCGCACGCGATTCCGCATCGACACCTTCCAGAAGACCTACTTCGTCATCGACAGCTACGAGCAGCTGATGGAGGCCACCCGCCCGGACTTCGCGCCGATCTACGCGCGGCTGGCCGACGAGCCGACCCTGCCTGCGGGCGAGGTATTGGCCACCGACCGGGTGTTCACCCGTGGCAGCGGTGAAGGCTGGTCAAACGACGGCGACGTCTGACGCCGCGCACGTCGCCCGGCGGGCCTCGATGGGTATGATCCGGGGACCTTGGTGATCGGAGTCCCGGCATGCTCGTGGGTATCCGCCTCGTTCCCTCCACGCCGGCCGTGGCATGCGCACTGCTGCTCGGCCTGCTGCCTGGAGCGCTGAGCGCCGCGCTCCGCGTCGAAGTCCGCAGCGGGGGTCAGCCGGTCGCATCGGCGGTCGTCACGCTGACGCCGATCGGTCGCGCGGCCGCCGTCGCACCGATCGAAGCGGTGATGGACCAGGTCAACAGCGAGTTCCAGCCACGGGTGCTGGTGGTGACGAAGGGCTCGCGGGTGCGCTTCCCCAACAGCGATGCGATCCGCCACCAGGTGTACTCGTTCTCGGCCGCCAAGCGCTTCGAGCTCCCGCTGTACACGGGAACACCGCCGGACCCGGTGGTCTTCGACCGTGCGGGGGTGGTCACGCTCGGATGCAACATCCACGACTGGATGAAGGGGTACGTGGTCATCGTCGACACGCCGCACCACGCCATCACCGGGGCGGACGGGCGGGTGACCCTCGATGCGCCGGAAGGCGCCTACCTGCTGACCGCGTGGCACGAGCGCCTTCCCACCCTCGACGCGGCGCCGAAGACGCCAATCACGCTGCCGATGGCCGGCCTCGCGACCCTCGACCTGCCCTTGGCGCCGCCGCCGCCGCCGCGCGGCACCGACCGCCTGCGCGCCCTGCAGGACAAGTTCCGCAATCCACCGCGTGAGTGACGCACCGGCCACCGCCGCGCCACGTGCCGGGCTGCGCTTCGGCACCAAGCTCCTGCTCATCCTCACCGGGCTGGTGCTGATGCTGCAGCTGGTCGGCTGGCTGACGGTGCAGGTCGCGGTACGCAACGGCGTCGACCAGCAGCTCGTGGACGGGCTGGAGGTCGGCGCGCGCGTCTGGGAGCGCTTGGACGATGCACGACAACGGCAGCTGCTTGAGCGCGTGTTCGTGCTCGCCGACGATTTCGGATTCAAGCAGGCCATCGCGACGCAGGACGGGCCGACGCTGGAATCCATGCTCGAAAGCGCGGCGGGGCGGATCGATGCCCCCTTCGCCATGGTCCTCGCCCCCGATGGCCGCCTGCTGGCGCAGCGCATGCCCGACGGCGCGCTGATCCCGCAGGCGGGCGTGGCGGCGCGCCTCGCCACGGCCCGCGAGCAGGGCTTCGCCTCGGGCGTCGTCGCCCTCGGCGAGCAGCCGGTGCGCTATGCCCTGGTCCCGGTGTTCGCCCCGGACCTCGTCGGCTGGATGGGGCTCGGCCAGGCCTTCGGGAGTGATGAAGCCGAGGAAATCGGTGCGGTCGCCGGCGTCGATGCCAGCGTGCTGGTTCGCCAAGGCCCGGGATGGCGCGTAGCCGAAGGCGCTTGGGTGCCAAACGGCGAGGATGCGGCGTTGCTCGCCACCGGCGTGTCGCGCCTGCTGCTGCACGACCTCGAGCGCGAGGTCGATCCGGCCATGGCGCTGCGCCTGTCGGCAGAACAGGGCACGCCCGTCTACCTCGTCCTGCAGGCATCGCGGGAGCGTGCCATGCAGCCGTATGGCGGGCTGCAGGCGCAGGTGCTGTCGCTGTCGTTCGGCGCAACGGCGCTGGCCATCATCGCCGCGTTCGCCATCGGGCGGCGGGTCAGCGGGCCGGTGGGTGCGTTGGCGCATGCAGCCGAGCGCATCCGCGGCGGCGAATACGCAACGCGCCTCGCGGTGACCGGCACCGACGAATTCGCCACGCTCGCCGAGGCCTTCAATGCGATGCAAGACAGCATCGCCGAACGCGAGCAGCGGATCGTCCACCAGGCCGGGCACGACGCGCTGACCGGCTTGCCCAACCGCGAACGCGCGCTCGGCATTCTGCACGCCCGGCTACAGGACCCGCGTCTCGTCGACGGCGCGCTGGCGATGATCGACCTGCGCCGCTTCCACGAAGTGAACGACCTGCTCGGCCACCGCCATGGCGACCTCGCGCTCGCGGAAGTCGCGCGCCGGCTGCAGGGCACGGTGCGGGGCGACGACCTCTTGGCGCGGCTCGGCGGCGACGAATTCCTTGTCGCACTCTGGGGCGCGGACGCGACCGCCGCCGCGGCAAAAGCGGAAGCCCTGATCGCGGCACTGGTCGCCCCGATGGACGTCGACGGCGCACCGCTGCGCCTCGACGCCACCCTTGGGCTGGTGCCCTTCCGGCGCGATGATGCGAAGGCCTTGCCGGATGCGCGCACGCTGTTCCGTCGCGTGGAGATCGCCAACGATCTCGCGAAGCGCGAAGGCCACGCGATCGCGCTCTACCGCGAGGGCATGGACGAGCAGCACTTGCGCCAGCTCGCCATCGTCGGCGAACTGCGCGGCGCGATCGACGACGGTCAGTTCACCCTGAACTACCAGCCCAAGGTCGACGTCGCCACCCGCGACGTGCGTCATGCCGAGGCGCTGCTGCGCTGGACGCATCCGACCCTCGGGCGGATCGGCCCCGATGAATTCATCCCGCTCGCGGAACGCGCCGGCTTGGTGGGCGTGCTGACGCGCTGGGTGGTGGATCGCGCCTTCGCGGACATGGCGGACTGGCGGGCTCGGGGCATCGACGTCGGCGTGGCCATCAACCTCTCGGCCATCGACCTCGCCGATCCCGAACTGCCCGGCGCGGTGCTCGAACGCCTTCGCCATCACGGCATTCCCGCGACGCAGGTCATCGTCGAGGTCACGGAGAGTGCCGTGCTCGCCGATCTCGATCGCGCCATCGCCTCGCTCAACGTGCTCCGCGCCGATGGCCTCCGGGTGTCGGTGGACGATTTCGGCACGGGGCAGAGCTCGTTGGGCCAGCTCAAGCACCTTCCCGCCGACGAGCTCAAGATCGACAAGAGCTTCGTGCTCCAGCTGGCGCCCGGCAGCGAGGACGAACGTATCGTGCAGTCCATCGTCCAGCTCGGCCATGCGCTGGGCCTCAAGGTCGTCGCCGAGGGATTGGAAACCGAGGCCGGCCTCGACGTGCTGGCACGCTTGCAGTGCGACGTGGCGCAGGGCTACCACTTCAGCCGACCCTTGCCCGTGGAGGCGCTCACCACATGGATCCTCGCCCACCAACAACGCCTCCGCGCCGCCGCGGGAGATCCCGCATGACCGGCGTGGCGCCGGCCGCCGCCGCCGTGCTGATGCTGGCGACGGCATCGTTCGCTGCGGCCGCGCCGTCGGGACTCGCCACGCGCGACGCCGTGGGACATGCGGGGCGCCTGCTCGCCACCGGCGGCGCCAGCATGATCGAAGGCAGCGCGGGTGGCGGCATCGTGCCTTGGGCCGTGATCGCGGGCTACGGCACCGAGGACCAGTGGGGCGCCGCGGCATTCGCGACACGCGTCGAAGTCCGCGACTACGCGCTCACCAGCCAGGGCGTCGCCTTGGGCTGGCGCAACCGGATCGAGCTGGGGGTCGCGAGGCAGCAGTTCGGCCTGCCCACGCTGGCCGACGCGCTGTCGCTGCCGACACGCCGCTTCCGCCAGGACATCGTCCACGCGAAGTGGCGGCTCGCCGGGGACCTCGTCTACACGCCGATGCCGCAGCTCACGCTCGGCGCGCAGCACAAGACGCAGCGCGATTTCCTCGTGCCCTCGCTGGTCGGCGCGCGCGACGACTCCGATATCGATGTCTATCTCTCGGCCAGCAAGCTGTTCCTCGGCGCCGCCGGTGGCCGCCATCTGCTGCTGAACGGTACGGTGCGGCGCACCCGCGCCAACCAGACTGGCCTGCTCGGCTTCGGCGGCGACCGCGACGACGGGTACGCGCTGGTTGGCGAAGCGAGCGCCGCGGTGCTGCTGAACCCGCGCTGGGCGGTGGGCGTCGAGTACCGGCAGAAACCGGACAACCTCGGATTCGCACGCGAGGACGATTGGAAGGATGTGTTCGTCGGTTGGTTCCCGAACAAGCGCGTGGCGGTCGTCGCCGCCTGGGCGGATCTCGGCCGCATCGCCACGCTCGAAGACCAGGAGGGCTGGTATGTCTCGCTGCAACTCAGCCACTGAGACGGGGGCCGCCGCCCGCCGTCGGTCCGTGCCGCGCCTGGGCGCGGTGCTCGTCGCACTCTTGCTTTCGGTCCTGCTCGGCGGCTGCGCCAGCGCCCCGGCGAGGCAGGGCACGACGCTGTACGAGCGTCTCGGCGGCGAAGCCGGAATCGCGGCGATCACCGAAGGCATGCTCGTGCGCAGCGCCGATGACCCGCGCATCCGCGACGATTTCGCCGAAGCCGACATCGTCAACCTCTACGAGCGCCTCGTCGAACACCTCTGCGCGCTCACCGGCGGTCCGTGCACCTACGGCGGTCGTGACATGAAGGCGGCCCATGCGGGCCTCGGGCTCACCGAAGCCGACTTCAACGCGCTGGTCGAGAACCTCGTCGACGCCATGACCGAACGCGGCGTGCCGATCGCCGCGCAAAACGAGCTGCTCGCGATCCTCGCGCCGATGCGCGGCGAGGTGATCCGGCAATAGGGCGAATGGCGCGGCCGGCGGCTTACTTGCCGATGCAGAAGCTGCTGAAGATGCGTCCCAGCAGCGCATCGCTGCTGACCCTTCCGGTGATCTCGCCCAGTGCGTCCTGCGCCACGCGCAGATCCTCGGCGGCCAGTTCACCCTGGCGTGCGCGCAATTGCGCCGCCGCGTCGGCCAAGTGCGCGCCCGCGCGGACCATGGCGTCAACATGGCGCGCGCGTGCCGAGAAGGCACCGCCGGCGTCCGCGGCTTCGCCCGCACCCGCCGCCTCGCGCAAGGCGGCGCGCAGCCGGTCGAGCCCGATACCTCGCGGGGTGTCGATCCAGAGGTGGAGGCCGTCGTCGCGGTGGTCCTCGCGGTCGGCCGCGTGGGTGAGATCCGCGTGCGTGTGCAGCCACAGGATCGCGGGTCGCGACGGCGCAGGGGCATTCGTCGTCGTCGGCACGGCGAGCTCGTCGCGGAGTCGCGCCATCGCGGCTTCGGCCTCGCGATCATCGAGTACGGCCAACACGAGGTCGGCGTTCGCCACTTCGGCGCGAGCTCGACGAATGCCCTCGGCCTCGACGACGTCCTCCGTCTCGCGCAAGCCTGCGGTGTCGACCAACGTCAGCTCGACACCGTCGATGCGCACCACATCGCGCAGCACGTCGCGGGTGGTGCCGGCGATCGGCGTGACGATCGCGCGCTCGGCCCCGGCCAACGCGTTCATCAGCGCGCTCTTTCCAGCATTGGGCGCACCGACGATCACCACGTGCAGGCCGTCGACCAGCCGCACGCCGCGCGCAGCGTCACGATGGAGCGCGCCATGCAGCGCCTCGACGCGCGCCAGCCGCGCGGCCAGCTCGGGCGCGGCGAGGAAGTCGATCTCCTCCTCGGGGAAGTCGATGGCCGCCTCGACGTGCACGCGCAGCAACGTCAGGGCTTCGACGAGTTCGTCGACGCGGGCGCTGAAGACGCCGTCCAGCGAACGCCGGGCAGCTCGTAGGGCCGCATTGGACGACGCGGCGATCAGGTCGGCGACGGCCTCGGCCTGCGCGAGGTCGAGCTTGCCTTCGAGGAAGGCGCGTTCGCTGAACTCGCCGGGGCGCGCCGCCCGCGCGCCGAGCGCAAGGCAGCGCGCGGCGAGCTGCGCGAGCAGGCGCGGGTTGCCGTGGCCCTGCAGTTCGACGACGTCCTCGCCGGTGAAGCTGCGCGGCGCGTCGAAGGCGACCACGAGGCCATCGTCGATCACTTCACCGTCCACGTCGCGGAAGCGCGCGTAGCGCGCCTGTCGTGCGACAAAAGGCCGATCGACCGCGCAGAGTGCTTGGGCGATGGGCTTCGCCTGCGGCCCGGACAGCCGCACGACGCCGATACCGGCGGCGCCGTTCGCGGTGGCCACGGCCACGATGGTGTCGCGTTCGCTCATGGCGCGAAGCCTAGCGCGGCGCCGAGGGCGCAGGAGCCCACGAATGCGACGAGGCCCGCTTGCGCGGGCCTCGTCGTTGGTTCGCGATACGCGCTCCGGATCACTTCGCCTTGGCGACCGCCGGGGTTGTCGGGCCGCCGTAGCGCTTGGTCATCCACCACTGCTGGGCGAGGCCGAGCACGCCGTTGGTGAGCCAGTAGAGCACCAGGCCCGAGGGGAAGAAGGCGAACATCACGCCGAAGATCACCGGCATCCACTGCAGGACCTTCTTCTGCATCGGGTCCATGCCCGGGCTGGGCGTCAGCTTCTGCGTGGCCCACATCACCGCGAGGTTCAGCGCCGGCAGGATGAAGAGCGGATCGGGCGCGGTGAGGTTGTCGATCCACAGCATCCACGGCGCCTGGCGCAGCTCCACCGATTCCAGCAACACCCAGTACAGCGCGAGGAAGATCGGGATCGGCACCAGCATCGGGAGGCAGCCGCCCAGCGGATTGATCTTCTCCTTCTGGTACAGCTCCATCATCGCCTGGTTGAACTTCATGCGGTCTTCGCCGTACCGCTCCTTGAGCTGTTCGATGCGCGGCGCGACGGCGCGCATGCGGGCCATGCTCTGGTACTGCTTCGCCGAGACTGGGTAGAGCAGCAGCTTGAGGATCACGACGATGCCGATGATCGCCCAGCCCCAGTTGCCGAACAGGCCATGCAGGGCGTTGAGCACCCAGAACAGCGGCTGCGCGAGGAAGCTGAAGATGCCGTAGTCGAGGCTCAGCGGCAGCGACGGATGCACCTGGGCCATCGGGTCCTGCAGCTTCGGGCCGACCCACAGGGCGAGCTCGACGCGATCGCTGCCGCCCGGCGGCACGGTGACGGCCTGGCCGACGCTGCGCGCGGCGAAGCGGCCACCGTCAACAGCGTGCAGCGAGAACACCTGCGGCTGGTCTTTCGGAGGCACCCAAGCCGAGACGAAGTGGTGCTGCAGCATCGCGATCCAGCCGCCGGTCACCGTTTTGTCCAGCGTGCCGTCCTCGACGAAATCCTCGAACTTGCGCTTCTCGAAGTGGTCGGCCGCGCTGTACCAAGCGGCACCGACGAAGCTGAAGCTCTCCGGGTTGGTGAACATCGCGTGCTTCGGCGGCGGCGGCGGCGGCACGCGCAGCAGCTGCTGGTAAAGGTTGCCGGTGAACGCGGCAGCACCTTCATTGATGAGTTCGTGGCGGACACCGATGGCGTAGCTGCCGCGGGTGAAGGTGTAGACCTTGCGCACCGTGAGGCCGCTGGGGGCGTCGCGCCAGACGAGCGGCAGCTCGAGGGTGTTGGCGCCATCGGCCAGCGTCAGCGACGAGGCCGGCGTCTCGAAGGTGTAGCGCGCATCCGCACCGGGCGCGGTGGCCGTGCTGAGCCAGCCAGTCTGCGCGATCTCGAAGCGCGAGGGCTCGCGATCGAACAGGATGACATTGCCCTTCTCGGGGTTCTCTTGGTCGAGCGGGTAGTCGAGCAGCTCGGCAAACGTCAGGGTGCCGCCGGTGGACTCGACGCGCAGTCGCAGGACGTCGGTCAGCACCTCGACGCTGGCCGCCGGTGCGGCGACGCTCGCGGTCGGTGCGGTCTGCGGCGCGTCGGCCACGGTGGGAAGGCCGGAGGCCGCCGCCGGAGCAGCAACGGCTGCCGAGGTCTGCGGGGCATCGGCCACGGTGGGAAGGCCGGAGGCCGCCGCCGGAGCAGCAACGGCTGCCGAGGTCTGCGGGGCATCGGCCAGGCTGGGCAGTCCGGCGCTGCCCGCGTCCGCGAGCACCGGGGCAACCGGCGCCGGCGGCGGGGTCGTCGGCGTGGTGCTGAAACGGGTCCACTCGAAAGCCAGCAGGATCGCGACGGCGACCCAGGCGAACAACAGGAAAGCGCGGTTCTGGTTCATGCGTTCACTCGCCCGGCGACGCCGTGGGGCGCGGGGCAGGGGCGCCCTCGGGGGCGGATA
>JAIXTZ010000052.1 GCA_027483745.1 Lysobacteraceae bacterium | reverse complement strand
GGCCTGCCTTGGCGTCGTTGGCGCCTGTGGCAACGCACGTCTTCGGCGGTGCGCGACATCATTGCCGGCGCCTCACTGACCGAGGCCGCCCACACCGCGGGCTTTTCCAGCGGCGCGCATTTCAGCGATACCTTCAAGGCGATGTTTGGCATGCCGCCTTCCAACCTCAGCGCGATCGACCTCACGTGGACCGCCATCGACGTGCGACCATCCAACCCATGAACAAAGAATTCGACCTCATCGTGTTTGGTGCCACCGGCTTTACCGGACGTCTGGTGGCGGAGTATCTCCACGCAACCTATGGCGCCGCAGCGTCGGTGCGCTGGGCCATGGCCGGCCGCAGCGCGGCCAAGCTCGCGCAGATTCGCGATGAGCTTGGCTTGCCGGCAGACCTGCCCTTGCTGGTTGCCGACGCCAGCGACGAAGCCGCGCTCGCGGCGCTCGTCAAACGCACGAAGGTCGTCATCACCACCGTCGGGCCTTACCAGCAATTTGGCGAACCGCTGATCCGCGCCTGCGCCCATGCCGGCACCGATTACGTCGATCTGTGCGGCGAGCCGGGCTGGATGGCCAAGATGATTCCCGAGCTGGAGGCGCCCGCCAAAGCCAGCGGCGCGCGCATCGTGTTCTCGTGTGGCTTCGATTCGATCCCGTTCGACCTCGGCGTGCTGCATGCCCAGCACGAGGCGAAAAAGAAATTCGGCATGCCGCTGACGCGCGTGCATGGCCGCGTGAGCGTCATGAAGGGCACGTTCTCGGGCGGCACCGTGGCCAGCATGTTGGCCACGATGGAAGCCATCGGCCGCGATCGCAGCCTGATCCGCACCTTTGGGGATCCGTTCGCGCTGGTGCCCGGCTTCAAGGGCCCGCGCCAACCGAACGACAACACGGCGGCCTTCGACGATCTGGCCAATGCATGGACGGCGCCCTTCGTGATGGCGCCGATCAACACCAAGAACGTGCACCGCAGCCACGCCCTGCTGGGCCATCCGTGGGGCGAGGCGTTCGTGTACAGCGAGCGCATCCTCACTGGCGAAGGCAAGGCGGGCGAGAAACGCGCCAAATCCATGGCGCGCAACGCCAAGCTGCAAACCCTGCTGCTGGCCTTCGCGCCCACGCGCGCCCTGCTGCGGCGCTTCGCGCTGCCCAAGCCGGGTGAGGGCCCGAACAAACAGCAGCGCGAAAAAGGCCGCTACGAGGTGCTGTTCTTCGGCGAAACCGCCGATGGCCGCACGCTCACCACGAAGGTCACCGGCGACCGCGATCCCGGTTACGGCTCGACCTGCAAGATGATCAGCGAGGCCGCGCTGTGCCTGGTGCAGAACGTCGATCGCGAGACGACGCCGGGCGGCGTCTGGACACCGGCCGCCGCGATGGGGATGCGCCTCGTCGAACGCCTGCGCCAGCGCGCCGGCCTCACCTTCGCGCCCGTCGAGGGGCGCTGAGGCTCAGGGCGTCGACGATCGCGACGGGAGCGCCGCCATCACGCGGCGCAGGGCCACCTCGAACGCTTCGGCCTCGCCGTCCCGACCGACGCGAGGCACGTCCACGCCGCCGGTCCACACCACGCGCTTCGCCCCGGCATCGACGATGTCGATCGCGATCGCGCCGGGAAGACGCGAACGCTCGCGCGATCCGCTCCCACCGAGCGGGATCCCCACGCCCAGGCCACCGCGCGTGTTGCCACCGCCCACGCCGACACCGAGCCCGAGGCTGAACGACGAGCCGCCGTCACCCTCACTCGCCGCAGCGATCACATTGATGCGCAGCGCGGGGTTGTCAGGGTCGAGCCGGTAGCCGCGCGACTCCATCTCGCGACGAAGCACCGCCCGGGCACGCTCGCAGGCCATCGTGCCGTAGCCCTCGCGCTCCATGGCCAAAGGCTCGAAGAACGCGAAGGTGGCATAAGTACGCACGTCGGCGCCCGGCGCCTGCTCGGCGGTGGCGATGGGGGTCGACGCGCAGCCGGGCAGCGCCACCGCGACGATGGCGGCGAGCAGCGACGAAGCGAAGATCGAAGGGCGCAGGCGCATGGGGGGCTCCAATGGAAGGCGTGCTCAGGGGGCCGTCGCGGGCGCCGGCGCGACGGGCGCGCCGCCCGCGCGATGCGGGAAGGCTTCGAAGATCTTCGCCATCGACAGCACGGCGCGCTCGCGGCGCTCCGCCGGGGTGCGGCCCGCCGCACTGCCCACGGCCACGCCCTCCCACACCAACTGCTTCGCCCGCGCGTCGACGAGATCGACGTTGACCGTGCCTTCGGTGTACTCCATCAGCTGCGCGCGCTCGCGCCAGACGGGGACGGTGACGAACGCGTTTGCGCGGTAGCTGTAGTAGGTGGCGTAGCCGGTGGTCGGCACGGACACGACGTCGGCCTTTTCCTCGACGAAGGCATTGATGTTGACGCGCAGGTCGGGTGCGGCCTCGTCGTACGCGTAGCCGCGCGACTCCATCTGCCGGCGCGCCTCGTCCTTCAGGCGCGCGCTGAGCAGCGTCGTGTATCCGCGCGTTTCGAGGGCCAGGGGCTCATAGAAGGCGAAGCTGCGGTAACGCGAGAAGTCGGCGCCTGGGTCAGCGTCGGTGGTGACGCGAGGGCCGGTGGCACAGGCGGCGAGGAGCAGGGCGGCGGAGGCCGCGAGGACCAGACGGAGCATGTATCGGACAGAACGCATGGCGAACCTCAAGACCAGGACGGGAACGTCGGCCGGTTCGATGCTACCCGTCCCGACCGCGGCTGTTGTCAGGTCGGCGAGGTCCAGCACCAGGACCCGCGCTCAGGGTTTCGAAGTGTTCAGGCTTGTGGAGACTCAGGGAACTTCGACATCGAGCGCCACTCGAAGCTTCACCGCCCCCCCCAGAGAACCACAACATGCGCCCCATGCTCGCACTGTTCAGCGCCTGCCTGTTGCTCCTTGCTGGAGTCGCCGGCGCTTCCAGCCCCGAGCACCGCCATCCGGCGATCGACCGCGTCCTCGGAGCTGCGGCGGCCGACGGCGAGTTCCGCGGGGTCGTGCTGGTGGCGAAGGGCGACCAGTTGCTGCACCACGCTGCATACGGCCTTGCCGACACCGCGACCGGGCGCATCAACACCACGACTACGGCCTTCCAGGTCGGGTCGCTCACGAAGTCATTCACCGCAGTGACGGTGATGCAGCTTGTGGACGAGGGTCGCCTCGACCTGCAGGCACCGATCTCGCGCTACGTGGCCGGACTCGCGCCGCGGCTCGGCGACCACCTCACCTTGCACGTGCTGCTGAAACAGCGTTCAGGCCTGCCGACGCACCTCGAACAGATCGCGCCACAGGGCGACGAACACGCCACTCGCGCAGACCTGCTCGCCCTGATCAATCGCGCCGAGTTCGCCTTCCCGCCCGGCAGCCGGCACGAGTACTCCAACTTGAACTACCACCTTGCAGCCTTGGTGATCGAGGGTGTGACCGGCAAACCCTTCGGCGACGTGCTGTGGGCCCGGACTTTCTCTTCATTGGGTCTTTCGCATTCCGGAACCGAGGCCTTCGGCGAACCGCCCGCGCATCGCGCTCTCGGCTACCGTGACAGTTTGCTCGGCTGGCGCCATGTCGAGAACAACATGTCCTACACGCTGGGGTCCGGCGAGATCTACGCGACCGCCGAAGACCTCTGGCGCTGGAGTCGGGCGCTCGATGATCCAGCCTACGTCTCCACCGCCAGCCGGAAGCAGCTGTTCGATGGCGGCAGCGAGGCGGACGGCTTCTATGGCTACGGTTTTCGCATCCAGCCCTATGGACGGCCGGGCGGCGGGACGGGAACGCTGGTGCGCCACGGAGGTTCCATGGACGGCTTCCTTGCGAACCTGCACCGCTATCTCGATGATGACCTGACGGTCATCGTGCTCGGCAACCAGCGACCTTTCGATATCCGTGCGCTCACTCGGCGCATCAAGGCACTGGCACTGGCCATGCCCGAGGCCGGCGAAGCGGAGTGACCGACGCGCGCCCGGCTGGGCGCGCGCTCGGAATCCCCTCAGTCCTTCCGGTACACCTGCGCGCCCTGCGCGCGGAACTCGGCCGACTTCTCGGCCATGCCCTTCTCCAGCGCCTCCGCCTCCTCGTCCACGCCCTGTTCGGCCGCGTAGTCACGGACGTCCTGGGTGATCTTCATCGAGCAGAAATGCGGGCCGCACATCGAGCAGAAGTGCGCGACCTTGTGCGCGTCCTTCGGCAGGGTCTCGTCGTGGTACGAGCGCGCCTTCTCGG
>JAIXTZ010000338.1 GCA_027483745.1 Lysobacteraceae bacterium | reverse complement strand
TGGGCCGCAACCTGTTCGCGAACAACTGCGCGCAGTGCCACGGCTCGGATGCCCGCGGTGCGCGTGGCTTCCCGAACCTCACCGATACGGCCTGGCTGTACGGCAAGGACGAAGCGACGATGCTGGCCACCATCACGCACGGCCGCATCGGCGTGATGCCCGCCCTCGGCGCGGCGATCGGCGACGATGCCGCGGTGACCGCGGTCGCCACCTACGTGCAGTCGCTCTCCGGCACCACCGTGGATCCGGCGCTGGCCTCGGTCGGCAAGTCGAAATTCGACCTCGTCTGCGCCGCGTGCCACGGCACCGAAGGCAAGGGCAATCCGGCCCTCGGCGCGCCCAATCTCACCGACGCCGATTGGCTGTACGCGCCGGACCTCGCCACGATCCGCGAAGGCATCATCAAGGGACGCAACGGCCAGATGCCGGCCTTCGAACCGGTGCTGGGCGCGGACCGCGTCCGCCTGGTCGCCGCCTACGTGCATTCGCTGAGTGGCGAACCCGTGCTCGCCTCGGCGCCGGCTCCGGCGCTGGCGCCCGCGCCTGCCGAAGCGGCTCCCGCCGTGGACGCGGCCGCGCGCGACGCTGCCGCTGCGGGCGAGGCCGCGGCACCGGCCGCAGCCAGCGAAGGTTGAGGCCATGGACGACGGCCCGCGCATCGAACACCCGCCGCGCAGTTGGACGCAGCGGCTCGGCGCGATCCTCTGGCCGTCCTTCTTCGCCGCGGGCGTGATGACGATGGTGTTCTTCGCCTTCGTCGACCCGCTCGACCTCCGCGACATCAGCTTCCCCGATCTCGATCACGAGATCGGGCGCGGCATCGGCTACACGATCTGCTTCTTCATGTTCTGGGCCGCGACCGCGAGCTCGAGCCTGTTCACCTGGATCCTGCTGCGCCCTGCCAGCCGCTTCAACCGCCCGCTCAAGGACTGAATCGATGGGCAAGCCGCTGCCGCTGAAGGTCGTCGACGACGGCGCCCTGTACGTCTCCGAGGCCAAGGTCTACCCGCGCGAGGTGTCCGGGCTGTTCCAGCGCCTGCGCCATCTCGCCGTGTTCGTCCTGCTCGGCCTGTACTACGGCGTGGCCTGGGTCTCCATCGATGGCCAGCAGCTGGTGCTGTGGGACCTGCCGGCGCGCAAGTTCCACGTGTTCGGCTTGGTGTTCTGGCCGCAGGACTTCATCTTCCTCGCCCTGCTGCTGGTGATGGCGGGCCTCTCGCTGTTCTTCTTCACCGCCCTCGCGGGGCGCCTGTGGTGCGGCTACGCCTGCCCGCAGACGGTGTGGACCGAAGTCTTCCTCTGGATGGAGCGCTGGACGGAAGGCGACCGCGCCAAGCGGATGAAGCTCGACGCCGCGCCCTGGTCGCGCGACAAGCTGCTGCGCAAGGGATCGAAGCACCTGCTCTGGGCGGTGTTCGCGCTCTGGACCGGCTTCACCTTCGTCGGTTACTTCACGCCGATCCGCGAGCTCGGTGCCCGCCTGATGCCTTTCGAATGGGGCGGCTACGAGACCTTCTGGGTCCTCTTCTATGCGCTCGCCACCTGGGGCAACGCCGGCTTCCTGCGCGAGCAGGTGTGCAAGTACATGTGCCCTTACGCGCGCTTCCAGAGCGCGATGTTCGACCGCAACACCCTGATCATCGCCTACGACGAGCGTCGCGGCGAACCGCGTGGCCCACGCAAGAAGGGCAGCCTCGCCAGCGTGCTCGAGCGCGCCCGCGGCTTGCTGTCGAAGCAGGACGCCGACGGCTGGGTGGCGTGGTTCGCCCGCCATCAGAGCGCCGCGAGCCTCGCCAGCGGTGCCCGCGGCACGACCTCGATCGTCGATGCCGCCATCCATGTCGATGACCGCGAGAAGCCCACCGGCGACGCGCTGGGCGACTGCATCGACTGCACGATGTGCGTGCAGGTCTGCCCCACCGGCATCGACATCCGCAACGGCCTGCAATACGAGTGCATCGCCTGCGGCGCCTGCATCGACGCCTGCGACGAGGTGATGGGCAAGCTGGGCTATCCGAAGGGCCTCGTGCGCTATTCCAGCCAGAACGCCGTCGATGGCAAGGCGACGAAGGTGCTGCGCGGCCGCGTCTGGGTGTACGGCGGGCTGCTCGCGGCCATCGGCATCGGCATCGCGGTCGGCATCGCCACCCGCAGCCCACTGATCGTCGACGTGCTGCGCGACCGCAACGCGCTGTACCGCACGAACATGGATGGCAGCATCGAGAACGGCTACACGCTGCGCCTGATCAACAAGTCCGAGGCGCCGGCGGCCTACCGCATCCGCGTGGTCGACGCCCCGGCAGGGATCACCCTCGGCACCGATCCCGGCGCGATCGGCGTCGGCCCGGGCGAGGTGCGCAGCGTGGGCATCGCGCTGAAGGCCCCGGCTGGCGCAGTCACCGGCCGCGTTGACGTCATGCTCGAAGTCGCGACGCTGGACGGCGAGACGACCGTGGCCGAGGAAACGCGCTTTTTCGGTCCGCTCTGACGCACCGCGCGGCTTCGCCGCGCGACGCCGCGCTCACTGCGACAGCCAGAGCCGCTCCATGTTCGGGAAGTTCCACTTGTCGGCCGATTCAAGGCCGACGATGCGGTCGCCGCAGTCCGGCGCCCCGAGGTCGATGTCCTTGATGAACACCGGCTCGCGCTTGCGGGCGTTGAAGAACACCCGCACCTTCGGCGCCAGCAGCGAGCTTTCGCCCTGTTCCAGCACCACGCCGAGGCGGTCGGATTCGAGCCGCACCAGCGCGCCGACCGGGTAGATGCCAACGCTGCGGATAAAGGCCTTCAGCACCAGTTCGTCGAAGTGGCCCTTCCAGCTGACCATGCGCTGCAGCGATTCCGCCGGGCCCCAGGCCTTCTTGTAGGGGCGGTTCGAAGTGATCGCGTCGTAGACGTCGCAAACCGCGCCCATGCGCGCCATCAGGCCGATGGCATCGCCCTTGAGGTTGTGCGGGTAGCCGCTGCCGTCGAACTTCTCGTGGTGGTGCAAGGCGACATCGAGCACCGCTTCGGACGCGCTGCCCGACTGCACGAGCATGTGGTAACCGCGCACCGGGTGCGCCTTCATGATCTTGAACTCGTCGTCGCTGAGCGCGCCAGGCTTGTTCAGCACGTTCAGCGGCATCGCGGCCTTTCCGAGGTCGTGAAGCATCCCCGCCGCGCCCGCGTCGCGGACCTGCTCTTCCGGCAGGCCCAGCCGGCGCGCCAGCGCCACCATCAGCGCGCAGACCGCCACCGAGTGCATGTAGGTGTATTCGTCGTGGTTCTTCAGGCGCACGACGCTGAGCAGGGCATCGGGATGCCGGCTCACCGAATCGTTGATCTCCTCGACCATCGGCATGACGGCCTCGGGCTGGATCGCCTTGCCGAGGCGCGCGTCGTTGAACAGGGCGACCACCTGCGCCTTGCTGTCCTGGCAGATGCGCCGCGCGCGATGCAGCTCCTGGTCCATGCTTTCGCGCGGCACCAGCGGCGCGGCGGGCACCGGCGCGGGGAGCGCATCGAGCGGAGGGTCGACCGGCGTTCTGGACACCGCGCCTCCGCCATCGTGGCCCGCGGGTTCCGTCGCGGCCCCGCCGGACTCGGTCGGATCGACCTCGGGGCCGGTGGAATCGGTTGCCGCAGGCGGTATGGCGGCGTCGCCCTCGATGTCCAAGCCCTTCTCGGTGTCGATGATCAGCTCCTCGACGCCACCTTCGGCCAGCACCTCGATGTCGCGGGCTTCGAGGAGGAAGCCGTGCTTCACGAAGGCATGGTGGAAGCCCGAGCCGCCCAAGCGGTGGAACCACATGCCGGGACGGGCGCGGGTGATGGGGACAGGCTTGATCATCGCGAGCAGCTTACGGCGTCGCGGGCACCGCCACAGGGGGGTTCGTCAAGGATTTGCCATTGCTGACATGGGCGCCCTTGATCGAGCGCAAACGGTGGCATCGCCGCCTCGTCCACACTGCGGCCACACCTGCCCGGAGGCTCGGGCGTTGCCGGCCCGCGAGATGCCCCTGAAAGCGAAGAATCCCGTGCTGCTGCTCCTCATCGGCCTGCCGGTGGCGACCTTGTCGGCCGGCGTCGCCACCCTCGCCGTCATCGGCCGCGGCGGCCTCGACACGGTGGGCGACCCGGTCCGGCGCACCGCGCAGGTGCAGCAGGTCGACCTGGCGGCGGACGCGGCGGCGCAACGCATGGGCCTCGACGGACGCCTTGTGCTGGATGGACCCATGCTGCGGGTGGACGTGCCGGGGGTCGAAGGGGTGACCAACCTCCGGCTGCGCCTCGAGCATCCGTTGGATGCGGCGCAAGACGCCGAGATGGCGCTGCGGCCGGTGATGGGGCGCTGGGAGGCCCCCGCCTTCGACGCCCGCGTGGGCTGGCGGGTCTCGCTCGTTCCGGCCGACAACGCATGGCGGCTGGTTGCGCGCTGGCCTCGGGGCGCCGAGGCCATCGAACTTGCTCCCGCCTTGGCGGGCGACGCCCCGACGGCCGACGAAGCCGGCGATGTCTCCGGCTGACGGCCAAAGGCCGACAACGCGTCGCGCGGCCGGCGCGGCGAACCTGGCCACCTCCACGTCGTGCGCGCACTGCGGCGAAACGACGATGAGTGCTGTTCGCGCCATGCTTCAGGGCGTCGAACACGTCTACTGCTGCCACGGCTGCGCCGGCGCGGCGGCGTGGATCGCTTCCGAGGGCTTCGGCGACTACTACCGCTGGCGCAGCGCGCCCGGTCCGCGCGTCGATGCGAGCGACGACTACGGCGACTGGGACCGCGACGACGTGCTGCAAGCGCATTCTGAAGCCGCGGAGGGCGGCCGGGCCATGCGCCTCGCCCTCGGCGGCATGCACTGCGCCGCCTGTGCGTGGCTGGTCGACAAGGCCCTGCGGCAGGCGCCCGGGGTCCTCGACGTGCAGGCGAACGCCATCGACGGGCGCCTGCGCCTGCGATGGGATCCATCGAAAACGCGACTGTCGACCCTGTTGCAGCGGGTGGGTCGCCTTGGCTATCGCCCCGCGCTGCTGGCTTCTCCCGGCCGAGAGGCCGAACAGCGGCGCGAGCGCCGCCGCCAGCTCATCGCGCTGGGCATCGCCGGGCTTGGCACGCTGCAGGCGATGATGTTCTCGGAGGCGCTCTACCTCGATACCGCCGGCCAGATGCCGGAGGCCACGCGCGACGCGTTCCGCTGGGTGACGGCGGCGGTCTCGGCGCCCGTCGTTTTCATTGCCGGCGCGCCCTTCCTTCGCGGCGCGTGGGCCGAGTGGCGGATGCACCTGCCGGGCATGGACACCCTGATCGGCGGCGGCATCCTGCTCGCTTGGACCGGGTCGCTGTTCGAAACCCTGCGCGGCGGCCCGCAAGTGTGGTTCGACGCCGCCGTGATGTTCGTGCTGTTCCTGCTGGCGGCGCGCTTCCTCGAAGCCCGCCTGCGCGACGCGAACACGGCACGACTGGATGCGATCGCCGGCGCGCAGCCCGCCATCGCCTGGCGGTGGCAAGACGATCGCCTCGAAGCGGTGCCGGCCCGCGAGCTGGCGGTCGGCGACCTCGTGCAAGTCGGCACCGGCCATGCCCTCCCCTGCGATGGCGTCGTCGAAGGCGAGGACGCGTGGGTCGACGAAGCCCTGCTCACCGGCGAATCCACGCCGCTGCGCCGCCGTCACGGCGAAGCGGTGCTGGCCGGCAGCCACGTGCACGCTGGCACGCTGCGTTTGCGCGCGACCGCCGTTGGCGCGTCCACGGCGATGTCGCAGATCGCCCGCCAGGTGGCACAGGCCCGCGAGCAGCGCCCCGCGATGGCGGGCTGGGCGGAAGCCATCGCGCGGCGCGTCGTGGCGGCCACGCTGGTGCTGTCGGCGCTGGTCGCGATCCTCTGGCTGTGGATTGAACCGGCCCGCGCCTTCCCGGCGACGCTGGCCGTGCTCGTCGCCACCTGCCCGTGCGCGCTGGCGCTGGCCGTTCCCGCCGCGATCGCGCGCGCGCAATCGCGGCTGCTGGCGCGCGGCGTGCTCGCGCTCGGGCCTGAAGCCCTGCCCAGGCTGGCCGACATCGATCTCGTGGCCTTCGACAAGACCGGCACCCTGACGCGCGGCGAACCGCAATTGCTCGAGATCCGGGCCCTCGGTAACGGCGATACGGACACCCTGCGCGGCATCGCGGCCCGCCTCGAAGTCGGCGTCGCGCATCCGCTCGCCAAAGCGTTCGGCGCGGCACCGGGAGGCCGCGCTGCCGACGCGGTTGTCCTGCATCCCGGCGAAGGCGTCGAGGGCCGCATCGACGGCGCCGCCTGGCGCCTCGGCCGCCGGCGTTTCGCGGATGCCGGCGCCGTTGCGGAAGGCGCCGATGACGGCGGGCTCTGGCTGTCGCGCGAGGGCGTGCTCGAAGCGCGCTTCGACGTCGACGACGCCCCGCGCGACGATGCGGCGGCCACCGTGGCCGCCTTGGCGCGGGACGGCATGGGGCCGCACATCCTCAGCGGCGATGCCGAGGCGCGCGTCGCCGCGCTCGGCGATCGGCTGGGCATCGACGCTGCGCATCGGCAGGCGCGCCTCTCGCCAGACGGCAAGCTCGCCGCACTGCATGCCTTGCAGGGCGAGGGGCATCGCGTGCTGATGGTGGGCGACGGCGTCAACGATGCCGCCGTGCTCGCCGCAGCGGATGTATCGGCGGCGATGGCCAGCGGGGCCTCCCTGGCGCAACGCCAGGCGGACCTCCTGCTGCTCGGCTCACGCCTCGAGCCGCTGCATGGCGCCGTGCGCCTCGCACGCCAGACCCAGGCGATCGTCCGTCAGAACATCGTCTGGGCCGTCGCTTACAACGCGTTGATGCTACCGCTCGCGGCCGTGGGCATCGTCGGTCCCGGCCTTGCCGCGCTCGGCATGGCGCTGTCGTCGCTGGCCGTCACCGCGAACGCCTGGCGCATCGGCCGCGGCCTCGACGGCGATACGCCATGAACGTGCTGCTGTTCCTCGTGCCGATCTCCCTGCTGCTGGTCGGGCTCGCGCTGGCGGTGTTCGCCTGGGCGGTGCGCAGCGGGCAGTTCGAGGACCTCGACACGCCCTCGCTCGACATCCTCGGCGACGAACGCGCCCCGCCGGTCTATCCCGCGGCGCCTCCACCAGATGCAACTCGCGGTGCCGATTGACCTGCTGGTGCTCGGCGCGGCGTTGCTGACCGGCCTGCTCGGCAGCGCGCACTGCGGCGCCATGTGCGGCGGCATCGCCGTCGGCCTCGGCAGCGCGGGCCCGGCCTCCGGCGCCGCCTACCGGGCCGTGGCGACGAACCTCGGGCGTGTCCTCGGCTACATCGCGGCAGGCGCCCTCGTGGGTGGCTTGGGCGGCGGCCTGCTCGGCGTTCTCGCCGTCGAAGGTCTCGCCACCGCGCTGCGCACCGGTGTCGGCCTCGTGCTGCTGCTAGCCGCGGTGCGCATCGCCCGGCCGCGTTTCGCCGCCTCGTTGCCCGCGCTGCCGATCTGGCGCTGGCTGGCCCCGCTGCGCGCGCGCCTGCCCGGCGACGGCCCGCTGCGGCCCTGGTTGCTGGGCCTGCTCTGGGGCTGGCTGCCCTGCGGCTTCTC
>JAIXTZ010000366.1 GCA_027483745.1 Lysobacteraceae bacterium | reverse complement strand
GCCTCGCGACGCTGCACTCGAACAACGCCGACCAGACGCTGGAGCGCATCCTCAACTTCTTCCCCGAGGCGGCGCACAAGAACATCCTGATGAACCTGTCCTTGAACCTGAAGGCGGTCATCTCGCTGCGCCTCGTGATCGGCAAGGACGGCAAGCGCCTGCCCGCCTCCGAGATCCTCATCAACACCCCGATGATCCGCGACCTGATCCGCCGCGGGCAGATCCACGAGGTGAAGGAGGCGATGGAGAAGTCGCTGGAAGCAGGCATGCACACCTTCGACCAGTCGCTGTTCAAGCTCTACAAGGACGGCAAGATCGACCTCGAGGAAGCGCTGCGCAAGGCGGACTCGCGCGACGGCTTGGCGCTGCGCATCCGTCTGTCGGAGGGCGCGAACGCCGAGCACGACCCCTACGCCGACGTCTTCGGCGGCGCGGGCGGCGCGTTCGGCTGATCAGCCCGGCGGCGGCGCGTCCGGCTGGGCTTCCGGCGCAGCGCGCTGGAAGGCGTCCAGCGTGAGGCAATGCGCGTCGATGCGCCGCACCGTGGGATAAGGCGTGAGGTCGAGGCCGAAACGGCGGGCGTTGTAGACCATCGGCACCAGCAGGCAATCGGCGAAACCCGGATGCTCGCCGTCGCAGAACGCCCCGGTGGACGGATTCTCCGCCAGCAGGGCCTCGATGGCCTGGAAGCCGAGCGCCAGCCAGTGGCGGATCCAGGCTTCGCGCTGCTCCGGCGTCGCGTGGAACTCCCGTTCGAGGTACTGCAACACCCGCAGGTTGCCCAGCGGATGCATGTCGCAGGCGATGAGCTGGGCCAACCCCCGGACCCGCGCCCGCTCGCGCGCCGTCGACGGCAGCAAGGGCTCGTCGGCGAAGGTCTCGTCGAGGTACTCGATGATGGCCATGGACTGCCGCACCAACCGCTGGCCGTGCTGCAAGGTCGGCACGAGGCCCTGCGGATTCACCTGGCGGAAGGCGGCGCCGTGCTGCTCGCCGCCGTCGCGCACCAGGTGCACAGGCGCGAGCTGGTAGTCGAGGCCCTTCAGGTTCAGGGCGATGCGAACCCGATACGCGGCGCTCGAGCGCCAGTAGGAATACAGCCGCAGTCCACCGCTCACCATCTCACCGCCCTCCCAGGCCGTCCCGTGTCGCGCCGCGCCGTCGAGGCACCGACCGATGCCGCCCAGCCTAGCGCGGCGCGCTCAATCCTGCCGTTTCATCACCTGTTCGATCGCGCCGAAGATCGAATGCCCTTCGGCATCCAGCATCTCGATGCGCACCAGGTCGCCGAACTTCATGAAGGGCGTCGAGGGCTTGCCGTCGCGCAGCGTCTCGATGGTGCGCTGCTCGGCGAAGCAGCTGGCACCCTTGTCGGTGCTCTGGTTGGCGACCGTGCCCGAGCCGACGATCGTGCCGGCCGACAGCGGCCGCGTCTTGGCGGCATGGGCGACCAGCTGGGCGAAGCTGAACTGCATGTCCTCGCCGGCCTCCGGGGCGCCGAACCACTGGCCGTTGATGTGGGTGAGCAGCGGACGGTGCACCTTGCTGTCCTTCCACGCGTCGCCGAGCTCGTCCGGGGTGACGAACACCGGGCTTAAGCACGAGCGCGGCTTGCTCTGCAGGAAGCCGAAGCCTTTCGCCAGCTCGTTCGGGATCAGGTTGCGCAGGCTGACGTCGTTGACGAGCCCGACCAACTGGATATGGTCCGCGGCGGCTTCCGGCGTGACGCCGTGCGGCACGTCGTCGGTCACGATGACGACTTCGGCCTCGAGGTCGATGCCGTAGGCCTCGTCGCGCACCAGCACCGGGTCGCGCGGGCCGTAGAAGCCAGCGCTGACCGCCTGGTACATCAGCGGGTCGGTGTAGAAGCTCTCCGGCACCTCGGCACCGCGGGCGCGGCGGACGCGCTCGACGTGCGGCAGGTAGGCCGAGCCGTCGACGAACTCGTAGGCGCGCGGGAGCGGCGCGGCCAGCGCGGCCATGTCGAGGGCGAACACCTCGTGGCCGTCGATGGTCTGCGCGTTCGAGCCGTTCAGCGCTTCCGACACGCCGTTGAGGCGTGGCGCCGCGTTCGACCAGTCCTCCAGCGCGCGCTGCAGGGTCGGCGCGATGTGCGGCACGCGGACGCCACGGGCGAGGTCGCGGGAGACGACGATCAGCGTGCCGTCGCGGCCGCCTTCCTTCAGGGATCCGAGTTTCATCGCTTGTCCTGGTTGAAGTGCTTCTTCAGGCCCTGCCAGCAGGCCACGTAGTTGCGCTGGCGGTGGGCCGCGGCGACGGCCTGCGCCGTGGGGCGCAACACCGCGCGCGACTCGAACATGAAGGCCATCGTGTCACGGATGTAGTGCGGCTTGCTGGTGTCGGCCGCACTCGCCTTCTCGAAGGTCTCGGCGTCCGGGCCGTGGCCGGTGAAGCTGTTGTGCAGCGAGGCACCGCCGGGCACGAAACCGTCGGCCTTGGCGTCGTAGGCGCCGTGCACGAGGCCCATGAACTCGCTGGCCACGTTGCGGTGGAACCACGGCGGGCGGAAGGTGTCCTCCATCGCGAGGATGCGCGGCGGGAAGATCACGAAATCCATATTGCCCACGCCGGGCGTGTCGCTCGGCGAGGTGAGCACGAGGAAGATGCTCGGGTCCGGGTGGTCGTAGCTGATCGAGCCGATGGTGTTGAAGCGGCGCAGGTCGTACTTGCAGGGCACGTGGTTGCCGTGCCACGCCACGACATCCAGCGGCGAGTGGCCGATCGCGGCGCGCCACAGGCGGCCGTCGAACTTCGCCACCAGCTCGAAGTCGCCTTCCACGTCCTCCCACGCGGCTACCGGCGCGAGGAAATCGCGCGGGTTGGCGAGCCCGTTGCTGCCGATGGGGCCGAGATCCGGCAGGCGCAAGCCGGCGCCGAGGTTCTCGCAGACGTAGCCGCGGGCCTCGCCGTCCGGGAGGTCCACCGCGAAGCGGATGCCGCGCGGGATCAGCGCGATCTCCTGCGGCTCGACCTCGAGCACGCCGAACTCGGTGCGGATCACCAGGCGACCCTGCTGCGGGACGATCAGCAGCTCGCCGTCGGCGTCGTAGAAGTAGCGCCCCTGCATCGAGCGGTTGGCCGCGTACAGGTGAATGCCCACACCCGCGCCGGCCCCGGGGCCGCCGTTGCCTGCCATGGTGTAGAGGCCATCGAGGAAATCGGTGGGCGCCGTCGGAGCGGGGAGCGGGTTCCAGCGCATCTGCTCCGGCGAGACCGGGCCATCGCCGAAGACGTTGTGGAACGCGCCTTCGGGCATCAGCTCGAACGCGCCGTGCATGGCGCTCGGGCGGATGCGGTAGAGCCAGCTGCGGTGGTTCTGGTGGCGCGGCGCGGTGAAGGCCGTGCCGGAGAGCTGCTCGGCGTAGAGGCCGTAGGGGCAGCGCTGCGGCGAATTGCGCCCCACCGGCAGCGCACCGGGCAGGGCCTCGGTGGCGAACTCGTTGCCGAAGCCGGATTGGTAGGCGAGCGTCATGGCCGCGCCCTCAGAGCACGCCGCGACGCATCTGGTCGCGCTCGATGCTCTCGAACAGGGCCTGGAAGTTGCCCTCGCCGAAGCCCTCGTTGCCCTTGCGCTGGATGATCTCGAAGAAGATCGGGCCGATGGCGTTCTGCGTGAAGATCTGCAGCAGCTTGCGCGACTTCGTCTCCGGGTCGGCGTCGATCAGGATCTTGTTTTCGCGCAGGCGCGCCACATCCTCGCCGTGGCTGGGGATGCGCGCGTCGATCACGTCGAAATAGGTGTCGGGCGTGTTGAGGAACTGCATGCCCTGCCCGCGCATCGCTTCGATGGTGGCGTAGATGTCGTCGGTGAAGCAGGCGATGTGCTGGATGCCCTCGCCGTGGTAGGCGTCGAGGTACTCGTTGATCTGCGACTTCGGGTCGCTCGACTCGTTGAGCGGGATGCGGACGATGCCGTCCGGCGCGGTCATCGCCTTCGAGACCAGGCCGGTCTTCGCGCCCTTGATGTCGAAGTAGCGGATCTCGCGGAAGTTGAACAGCTTCTCGTAGTAGTCGCTCCACTTCTGCATGTTGCCGAAGTAGAGGTTGTGCGTGAGGTGGTCGATGAAGGTCAGGCCGAAACCCTTCGGGTTCTGCTCGGCGCCGGGGATGGCCACGTAGTCGCGATAGATGCGGTCGACGCTGGCGTAGTCGTCGACGAGGTAGAGCATGCAGCCGCCGATGCCCTGGATGACCGGGCGATCGATGGCCTTGGTGGCCTCGCGGGCGACGTGCTCGCCGCCGGCGGCCAGCGCCGCGGCCTGCACCTCGTGGGCGTTCTTCTGGAAGCGGATGGCGAAGCCGCAGGCCGAGGGGCCGTGGGCCTTGGCGAAATCCGCGGCGAAGCTGTCCGGGTCCTCGTTGACGAGGAAGTGCACGCCGCCCTGGCGGTACAGGGTGATCGGGCGCGCCCTGTGCTTGCGCACCGCGGTGAAGCCCATCGCGCGGAAGTAGGCGTGCAGCATCCCGCCCTGCCCGGCCGGTGCCGCGAACTCGACGAACTCGAAACCGTCGATGCCCATCGGGTTCTCGAAGGTGGTGACGTTCATGCCGAGGTTCGGCGCGGCGATTGCGGGAGAAGCGTTCATGGCATGCTCCGGAGCTGGGGACGGGACGGCACGGGGGATGGTTCGCCGCCCGTTATAGTTTCATTTGAAACCACGCGCAACTTGCGCTGCACTGCAGCATCCGATGCTCGACCTCGAACGCTTCCTGCCCTATCGCCTGTCCGTGCTGTCGAACCGCATCAGCGCCGACATCGCCCAGTTGTATGAGAGCCGCTACGGGATGGCAATCCCGGAGTGGCGGGTGATTGCCGTGCTCGCGAAGCGCCCCGGCCTCTCCGCCACCGAGGTCGCCCAGCGCACCGCCATGGACAAGGTGGCGGTCAGTCGTGCGGTCTCCTCCCTCCTCGACGCCGGCCGCATCCAGCGCGACATCGACGGCGACGACCGCCGCAAGAGCGTGCTCCGCTTGACCGACGCGGGCAAGGCCGTCTACGAGGACATCGCCCCGCAGGCCCTGGCCTACGAACAGCGCCTGCTCGGCGCCCTGCGCAACGACGAACGCCAGGCCCTCGCCCGCCTGCTGGCGAGGATGGAGCAACTCACGGCCGAGGCCGATCGCGCCGAGCGTGCGGCCCGCGCGGCCGCCAACGCCGCCGCATCGATGCCCTGAAAGCGAAACGGCCCGGATCACTCCGGGCCGTTTGCATGCCAGCGATGGCCGCGGCGCTTACTTCACGCCGTGCATCAGCTTCTGGATCAGCGGGGCGAGCAGGAACAGCGACACGCCGCCGATCACCAAGGCCCAGAACCCGAAGGTGTAGCCCGACAGCGCCGACGCGGCGGTCATGCCGCCCTCGCCCGACACGTGGCCGGCGAAGATGCCCGACAGGTTGTTGCCGATGCCGGTCGAGAGGAACCAGCCGCCCATCCCGAAGCCGACGAGGCGCAGCGGCGCGAGCTTGGTCACCATCGACAGGCCGATCGGCGACAGGCAGAGCTCGCCGATCGACTGGATCCAGTACACCGCGAACAGCGTCCAGAACGGGAT
>JAIXTZ010000008.1 GCA_027483745.1 Lysobacteraceae bacterium | reverse complement strand
GGCTTCGTCTTCGACCAGCAGGATGCGCATGGACTCTCCTTGGGCAAGCCGGCGCTCAGGGCCGGTGATCAGTCACGGTCGCCGCGTTCGACGGGCGGCAGGGTTTCGGGCACGTCGAGCTCGGCCGGCGGCGGAGCATCGAAGCGTTCGAGGCGTTCCTCGCGGCGATCGCGGAACCGGCCTTCGCGAGGCAGGACGTCGCGATCGGCATCGGTGGCCGCACCTTCCGCCCGCGGATCGGGCTCGGCGAAGGGATCGCGCAAGGCATTCCCCCGCGCTTCGCGCCAGGCCTCTCGGCGGCGCTCGTGCGGGTCGTCGCGCATGATCCGCACGCGGCCGTCGGGGGTCAGCACCTTGAGGCGGTAGACCTCGCGGCCGTCGCGCTGCATCGACTCCGCGCGCAGCACTTCGCCGCCGGTCTGGCGCTCGGCGCGCAGCACCGACTCGGGCAGTTCCGAACGACGCATCTCGGCCGACGGTGCCTGCGCAGCCTCGAAAGCCGGGGGCGCGTCCTGCTGCGCATGCGCTGCACCCGCCGTGAAGGCCAGGGCGTATGCGATCAGCAGGGGGCGAAGCGAGGGCATGGCGTGAGGATAGCGGGGCGGGTGCGGCAGGAGCCAGCGATGCGGCGAAGTCTGGTCGCGGGGGGGTGAATTGCCTCTTAACCCCGGGCCTGCTGCGGTGATGCGGTTCAGAAGATCTCGCCGACGCAGCAGCGCAGCGAACCGCCGGCCTTTTCGATTTCCGGCAGGGGCACGGCCTGCAGGGTGAAGCCGGCGCGAGCGAAGGCCGCGCGCTCGGCGGCGGACAGCGCCTCCACCGCCCGCGCGCTGAGGAAGGCCTCATCGCCCGAAACGGCGATGCCGTTGCCCGCATACGCCCGCCGCGCCCGCTCGTCGAGGGAAAGCGCGTGCGGCGCATGGAAATCGAGGATGGCACGCGCCACGGCCAGGTCCGCGAAGCCATCCGGGCAGGCCACGGCGAGGCGCCCGGCATAGATCTGCAGCAGGACATTCGTGTGGTACTCGCCCGGCGCGAGGTCGAACACCAGCGTGGCGTCGAGGCCGAAGGCGGCGTGCATCGCCGCCGCGCCGGTCTCGTCGCAGCGCTCGGACAGCCCGCAGTAGCCGATGTTGCGGGCGCGGTCGATCACCAGCGAGCCCGTGAGTTCCGCGATGCCCGGCTGGCGCGAGAGGTCGATCTCACGGCGGCCCAGCGCTTCGGTGAAAAAGCCGCGGATGTCGGTGCGCGCGGCTTCGCGCTGGCGCACCGCGTGCTTCATGTGGCCGATCACGAGGCGGCCGGGCGCCGTGGCGAAGACGTTGTTCGGGAACACGGCGTCCGGCGTGGCCGGATCGCCTGGAAAGGTGACGACCGGCACGTGGGCCGACAGCGCCTTGGCCAGCGCCCGATGCTCCGCAAGCGCGACGTCGGGATCGATGCGGTCGGCCATCGCCATGTAGGCGTTGTCCTGCGCCGATTCGGCGGCCAGGGACATGCCCTCCGGCGCGACGAGGAAGACCGCCTTCGGCACCGCCCTCGCGGGATTCGGCGCGGCATGGCCGGCGAAGGCGAAGAAGCGTTCCGGGTCGCGGGTGATCATGCGGCGGCCTCGTGGCTGCGGGTCACGGCGAGTGCGCGCTCGAGCAGGTCGAGGCCTGCGCCGGCCTTGGGCGCGCCCTCGCTCAGCACTTGCCGGAAGGCGCGGCCGCCGGGCTGGGCGTGGAACAGGCCGAGGATGTGGCGGGTCAGGTGCTTCAGCGCAACGCTGCGGGTGAGCTGGGATTCGACGTACGGAAACCACGCGCGCAGCAGGGCTTCGCGGCTTCGCGGCGCCTCGCCCTCGAGCGCGACGGCGTACTCGTGCAGGCGGTAGGGCTCGTGGTACGCCGCGCGGCCGATCATCACCCCGTCGACGTGATCCAGCTGGCCGCGGATATCGTCCAGCTCGCGCAAGCCGCCATTGATGCTGATGACGAGGTCCGGCCGCTCGCGCTTCAGGCGATGCACCCAGTCGTAGCGCAGCGGCGGAATCTCGCGGTTCTCCTTCGGCGACAGGCCCTGCAGCCAGGCTTTTCGGGCATGGACGACGAAGCGCCGGCAGCCGGTGGCGGCGACCGCGTCGACGAAGGCCAAGAAGACGTCGTAGTCCTCCACTTCGTCGACGCCGAGGCGGCATTTCACGGTAACCGGCACGCGCACCGCCGCCTGCATGGCCGCGATGCACTCGGCCACCAGTGGCGGCTCCTTCATCAGGCAGGCGCCGAAGCGGCCGGCCTGCACCCGGTCCGAGGGGCAACCCACGTTGAGGTTGATCTCGTCGTAGCCCCACTCGGCGCCGATGCGGCTGGCTTCGGCCAAGGCCGCCGGGTCGCTGCCACCCAGCTGCAGCGCGACCGGATGCTCGCTGGTGTCGAAACCGAGCAGGCGCGCGCGGTCGCCATGGATCACCGCCTGTGCGTGCACCATCTCGGTGTAGAGCAGCACGCCGGGCGACAGCACCCGATGGAAGCTGCGGCAGTGGGTGTCGGTCCAGTCCATCATCGGCGCGACCGAGAGGCGCGAACCGGTGACGGGCGGATGGGTATCGGAAGACGTCATGCGCGAAGTCTGGGGCGAATCAGGCCCGAGCCGCCACCCAGCGGGCGATGTGGGCGTGCATCTCGGCAAGCCCGTCGGTCAATGCCGCGGGGCCGGGCTGCAGGATGATCGGCGACTTGATCTCGAACAGCTGGCCATCGCGCACCGCCGAGACGCCCGCCCAGCCCAGGCGCGCGGCGACGGTGCCGGGCTGGAACTTCTTGCCACACCACGAGCCGAACACGATCTGCGGGTCGCGGGCGAGGATGGCCTCGTCGTTGGCGAGGATGCGGTGCTTGGCCAGCGATTCCGCGGCGAGCTCGGGGAAGATGTCGTCGCCGCCGGCGATCCGCACCAGCTCCGCCACCCACTGGATGCCGCTGATGCGCGGCTCGTCCCACTCCTCGAAGTAGACACGCGGCCGCACCGGGAAGGCCGCGGCCTTCGCGG